>CALUOT010000045.1 GCA_944322355.1 uncultured Bacteroides sp.
CCGTAGAACCCCTTGACCCTTGTGCGTACAAGGGGGCGACCTTTGTGCGCACAAGGGGTCGACCTTTGTGCGCACAAGGGTCCGACCTTTCTGCGCACAAGGGTATGACCTTTCTGCGTACAAGGGTCAGAGGCTTCTGCGCACCGGGGCGGAAGACTGGGAGGCGATGCCGCAAAATGATTTATCAACAAACTAAGAACCAACAAATTACAGCAGCAAACTACACGTTACGAAAGAAGCGTAACCCACAGAAAAAGGCCGATCCGGGCAAGTGGTACACCGTATTCAAACCGGGTGAACCCATTAAAGAAAAAAACATGACAAGAATGGCTACGGAAGGCGGCACGATGGAGTGAAATTCTTCATTTCGCTCCGAAGGAGTCATTCTTCATTCTTCATTTTAAAAAGGAAATCCCCGCTTCGCGATATCTCATCGGGAGGCGGGGATCTTTTTACCTTAAAATAAAAAGTGGTTACGTAATTATGACTAACTAATTCATTCAAATCTGACGATGCAAAGATACGGCTTCGGCGGCAATGCCGCAATCGCATAAAGTAGGTATAATCACCGGAGGGCATTCACTTTATAGGTATCTATGCATACCCATGCAGCCCGCCCAGCAGGAAATTCACCCCGAAGTATGTCACCAGCACGCAGAGGAAGGCTCCGACGGCATAGGCGTGGAAGAACACAGGGCGGCGGAAGGCGGGCAACGAAGCCGGATGGAGCATCAGCGCATAGACCAGCATCGTGATGAGCGCCCACACCTCTTTGGGATCCCACCCCCAATAGCGACCCCACGACACGTTGGCCCATACGGCACCGATGAAGATGCCTATGGCCAAGAGGAACACCGCCGGATAGAGCATCAGTTGACTCACTATCTGCAAGCGTTCCACTTCCGTCCGGCAATCCCGGTGGGAAGACATCAGCACCAGAGCCGCCACTCCGTTCAGCATGACGAAAGCCAACAGGGCGTAAGCTGTCATGATGACCGCCACGTGGACGCTGAGCAGCGGTGAGGCCAATACGGGCAGCAGGCTCGTCACCTGCGGATTGCTCTCGCCCATCATGGACACCATCAGCGCCAGGCCGCACACCAGGTAGCCGAAGGGTACGGCCATCGGCATGCGGCGGTGCAGGCAGAGGGTAAGGCTCAAGGCGCATACGGCCAATCCCTGCATTGTTTCGTGCCCGTTGCTCAGTGGCACATGTCCGCTGACAAAACCCCGTAAGGCCATCAGTCCCGCCAAATAAAGCATACCGACAGCCAGCAAGGCCAACAGGGAAACATCTGTCCACTTGCCCGCCGCTTTGCCTTGCATCAACCGGCGGCAATAATAACCGAAGGAAAGCAATCCTACCATCACGGAGGCAATAGCCAAGGGCAAACTGTTATTCAATCGGTTGTAAAGCCGCTCGGACTGCATGCGGAAGGCCGACGGAGCCGTGTCGCCCATCTCGCGTTCCTGGTAGCGGCGTATCTTCAGCAGCAAAGTGTCTACGGCAGAGAAATCTTTTCGGGCTACTTGTTCGGCCACGTAATTCATTGAGCCTCGGACAAACACACTCCATTCGTGCGACATGGTGGAGGGCAGGCGGTCGGCCAACGAATACCAGGCCAAGCGGTCGCCCCGTCCTAAAGTGTCTGCCTGCATGCGGAAAGGATAGATGCGCCACAGGCTGCCCGTGGCCACGCCGCTCACCAGACTGAACTTCTCGTTGGCTTCCTCTGCGACACGTTTGTCTTTACCTTCCAGGACGGATAAACGGTCGGCATCCAGCTTATAGCCCTCAATGCCGACAAAGTCTGCCAGCCGGGCCGTTTTTCCGTCAATGCCCAGCAGACGTTGTACGGTTCTGTTCTTGATGCGGATGCATGGCTCCTCCTTCCAGGAATCGTAGTAGAAGAACCATCCTGTCAGGACCTGTTCGGGTGTCAGGCCTTTATAAGAGGACTTGCCCGTCAGCTTCACGGTAAAATCCTTGGCCACCGTCTGTAAGGGGCAGATGCGGTCGTTATAATATATATATAGGTGTCCGAAGCTCTCCGCCGTTTCCCGTGGAAGCGTGCGGGGCATGTCTGCCGCTTGGGCCTGGAAAGTACACGCCGCGAACAAGGCGGCTGCGGTCGTGGCTTTTTTCAATAAAGGATGGCGCAAAAGTCGGCGGAAAGCGCTTTGACGGTCGAGGAAATAGAGCAGGAAAGAAACGACCAGCAGTACATAGCCCGCGTAAGTCAGTCCGATGCCCCACGGGTCGTAGCTGACGGATAAGGTCGTGCCCTGCCTGTCGGTATCGTATCCCGACTGGTAGAAGCGGTAATGGCGGTAGCGGAAAATGTGGTTCATGGAAACCCGGCCTTCACAAACCCGTTCCTTGTCCGTAATGGTAAAGGTGCTCACAAAGTCCATGGGCGCCACCGTGCCCGGATAGTACTCCAATGCGAACTCTTCCAGCCGCATGCCGAACGGCAAGGCATGTTCCGCTCCATCGGTATCGGTAAAGACGGATACATCTTCCGAAGTCCCTTGCCGCAAGTGAATGCTGCCCTGCAAACCGAAGAGATGCGTGACCAAAGCTCCGGAAAGGATAAGGACGAACGCACCGTGCAGCAGCCACACGCTTGCCCGCAACCTACGGCGCGACAAGTAGCATAAGCCTACGACAGCCAACACCGCCCACAGGGCCACGAACCACGGTGAACCATAAACGTGAGCGGCCACAAACGGGGTGCCCTGCACTTTCTCCAGACATGTGGCCACGGCCAATATCACTACGAGAAGAACGACAAGGCCGAATGATAAGTTTCTAAGTAATTTCATAAGGTAAATCCATTGAGAATGAGGTCTTTCCTGACAAACCCGGGGTTCGTGGGCGACGAATCCAGGGTTCGTGAACAACAAACCCTGGGTTTGAAGAGAAGAAACCCCGGGTTTGTCAGCATAGGCTTTTTAAAGAGAGAATCAGATGGAGTCGAGGAACTTCACTACCGCGTCACGGTCTTCTTTGGACAGTTTGCGGAAAGCCGCAATCTGCTCGTAGGCATCGCTCTGCGTGCTGGTGCCGTGCCACATGATGGCTTCCATCGTGGTGCGTGCGCGGCAGTCGTGCAGGCGGTCGGCATATTCGGCGCCGGTGCAACGCTGGTGCAGGCCGCGTCCCCAAAGCGGAGTAGTGCGGCACCAGCCTGTGCGGATGTCGTTCACCATGTGCAGCTTGTGCTGAACCATGTCGGTATAGGGCCAGATGGTCTGGTTGGGATAGCGGGGCAGCTGGTCGGCCTTTTCGCCTACGAAGAAGCGTGCCGGGTCGCGTATCTCGTCATCGCCCGTAGTCCAACTGGGTTTGTGGCAGTACGTACAATTCAACTGTTCGAAAAGTTCCTTGCCGCGCAGCACTTCTTCGTCGTCCACGTTGCGGGCGGCAGGTACGGCCAGACCGCGGTGCCACACCATGAGGTCGATGTAATCCTGGTCTGAAACCTCTACGTCCAGTTCCTTTGAGGTCAGGTAGTTGTAGATGTTCTGCTCTTCGTCATACGTGCCGTCGGCATTCTGGATGTGCCAGTCAGCATGGCTCTTGTCCGGGTCGGCCTGCTCGATGTAAGCCCGGAAGCCGGCCTGCACGTCCGCATCCTGCGAGGAGTAGAGGGCGTAGGTGCCGGCAGCGTCCAGGTAGTGGAAACGGCGGTCGCTGCGCGTGGCGTTGGTGATGTTCCAGAAAGCGTTGGCTCCGGCGGCGTCCTGCAACGGTCCGCGGCTCAAGGCATACGTATAGCGGTAAGGATACTTGGTTCCGTCGCCTCCCTGGGCGGTGTTGGCATACTGTCCCGTCCAGTCGCCGTTGGCGAAGATGTTGGGGTTCAGTCCGTTCTTCAGATAACCATCCTGTTCCTCCTGTGTGTATTGCGCCTTCAAGTCCTCGTCCGTAATGGCGTCCAGCAGCCCGGTACCATAGATGCCGATGGTAGACTCCAAACGCACTTCGTAGTTGCCTACGTCATACCCCTTGTTAGCCACATAAATGGCACTCTGCGGAATCTCCACTTCGGGATAGCGCAGCTGGTAGGTCTCCCCATCGGGAAACTTATTTCCCCAACTGTCGGTATATTCGTGCCAGGTCAGTTGAATCTGTGTCTCGTCCAGCGGCGCCTTGAAGGGAGCCACGGCCTGGGTCTGCGGCATGCCCGACAACCAGGACACATAGGCGTTGGTCTCGGGGTTATAGACCACAAGCAGGTAGCCGTTGCCTATCTCGTTGGTGTTGAACGAACCGGCAGGCTGACTTTGTCCGTGCCCGTAGCCGGGATGGCAGTGCTGGCACGACGTGCGGATGTAGACAGGACCGAGACCGTGGCGCATACCGCTGAAGTTGGAAGTGTAGGGCTTCTCGAAGAACTGTTCGCCACGGAAAAAGGCCGAGCTCATGCTTGCGCTGGCTTCCACCACCGGAGTAGGGTCTTCAAAAGCCGTCGAGGTAGTATTGAATGTCGTTCCCAGTTCTCCGCCCGTATAGTACCAATCGGGCAATTCAGTCGATTCACCTCCTCCGGGCGTATCCGAAGAAACTTCGTCATCACTACAGGCGACAAGACCCATTGTGATGAATGCTGCTATGTATAGATACTTGTTCATAATTCATTATGGATTAGTTAGTTCGATAGCATTAGGGTTATACAGATTAATGGTTGGCCTGGAGCAAGGCGGTCACTTCGCTGAAAATGTCGTTCATCACGTTGCAGGCGTCCACGGCATCCTGATTGATGGTGTCGTATTCGGCCGCACCGCATGTGTAGACAAACGGTTCTTGCATCAGGCTGATTTTGTCATACGCGTCCTGGATGGCGGCACGTACCCTACTGTCCAGGTCGGCGTCCAAGGAAGCGATGTAGTCACTCAGTGAATAGGTAGCCACTTGGATGGTTCCGTCCACTTCGGGCGCACCTTCATACGCATTGCGGACACTGATCACATTGCCTAAAAAGTCTCGGATAGAGTTCAGGCTGTAGGGTGATTCTATATAATTGGGGTCGTACTCAAAATCATCGCCCGAACCTTTACCGGTGGGGTTTCCTATCTTCACGTTACCCACTTCGTTGGCGATATTCTGTATGCCCGAAATGATGATGTCGTATGCGGCATCCAAGTAGTTCACATAGTCGCTGCCTGCCGAACCCGAGTTCTTCATTTCCTCGCCATAGTTGATACCCTTATCCAAATCCGCATTCGTCAGTATCTGCTGTTTCTCCGAAGTCACGTTCTCCGTACCTGCCCAGCAAGCCTCCAGCAATACGCACTGGTTGCGCAGGTCGCCGGCAAGGCCCACCATGTAGTTCAGTTCTTCCACCGTATAGTCCGTACTGTGCGCCACGCTTTCAGAGCTTGCCGTGGCACCTCCGGAAGCATTGGTGTTCGTCAGTTCGAAAAGCAGGTACTCCAGCGGGTGGAAGCCCTTCAAGGCATATCCCAGGTAGTCGCCCACATAGACACCCTCGTCGTCCATCTGTGCCATCTGTGCCGGATTGTTGAGCAGAGCCTCCATACCTGTCTGGTCCAAAGGCCAAGAGTCGATGTGCGGGTCAATGTAATAATCTCCTGCGGGACCATACAGCCAAGCCTCACTTTTCTCCCAATAATCACGCGTCAGCAACCAGGCATCACAGGCGGCCTGTACGTCAGCCGTAGTAAGTGTGCCCGCCGTATGTTTCGAGCGAATGTCCACACACAGGCCATATAACTCGATGGAAGCGTCCGCCATACCCTGATAGGTGGGAATCACCGTCTTATCCACGTATTCTGTTATGGCATTTTTCAAGGCTTCCTCTTGGGGAGTCAACGTTCCTTCATCTCCACCGTTACCGGTCTCGTCATCACTACATGCAGCCATGCTCATGCCCATCATGACAACCATTGCTACATAAAACGGAAAAATCAGTAATCTTTTCATTTTTCTTTTCGTGTTTAAATTATAAATTGTTTAGTATCTTTCTCATCATAAATTAAAAAATCCAGCATAGGCGACTCCTAAGGAAATGGCCGGTTCGTTGTTGAACCTGCTCTTCAGGATATCAAGTGAGTACTCTCCTTTCAAAACCAATTCTTTCAGCGGATAGTAGTTTACGCCGAATGCAATGCGCTGACGGCCATATTCTTCGTAATCCGTAACAGCATTTTCGGTCTTGTACATCGAATCATAATATTCATAACGGCCAAACAGGTAGAGCTTGTCTTCCTTCTTCTCGCCATGGCGGAACAAAGGAAAAAGGTCATAACCTACTTCCAGTCCTGTGGAGATGGCTGCGGTCGCTACCGGCATTTTGGGAGAGGGGGCATCGTTGGAAAAGCTCGTATTGTAACGTGTAATCAATGCGGCATCCGACAGATGCCCATAATCAAAATTACCACGTGCCACCCAATTATGGTCATCATAATGGAAATCGAACGCACCGATTAACACAGTTCCTTTCACATCCTTGTAAACGGTATTGGTAGCTTTCCGTAAGGTATTGCTGAAAGAATTTCCGGCATAACCGCTGACAGAGAGTCGGAGTCCTTTGACAGAATAATTGTCTATGCGCACCGCACCTGCCATTGCATTGGCTATTTTGAATTCGTAAGGACTCCCTGCACCGCCTTTAATCCACTCTTTACTATCAAAACGGTCCGAATCAAGTCCTGGCAGCAACATGGCCTCGTAACGCCAATCGCCTGCACGTCCCCAAATACTCAGACCTGTTTCGTGCCACGTACAAGGCATAATCGTGCTTTCACCTTCCGGACGATACACTCCAAAAAATTCAGTGGGAAGATGATGGGCATTCGTAGCACCTACAGGTACGACCATGTGTCCCAATTTGATATTGAACTGTGGGCAGAAGGACTTCTGAATCCAGAATTGCTCCAAGGCGACCTCACCTCCGCGTTCCACTTCACTTTCATACTCACCACCTTCATGTTCTTCTATCTCAACGGCACTTTCTGTTCCGCCATGCTCGAATTCAATCTCCATGCCCGTTGACCAACCTTTACCAAAGTCATAACCTAACATGATAACGACATGAGGCAAGTCGAAACGCCCGTGTTTATCATTTTTATAATCTTGGGGACTGTCATACCGCAGGTAATTGTCGCTATAGAAATTCCGGCTATATACGGCCTCACCATACCCACCGATGGTGAAGCGTTTCTTCTTGGAAGTTTCTTCTTTCACTTCCGCAATCTGCACCGCTTCCGCGCTCTCCAGTTTCTTTTCTTCTTTTACCGGGGTTTCGTCCGTCACTCCGTTATCAGCCCAAACCGTTGGCATACAGAGCATCAGCCCCAAAGTAATCATTAATACTTTCCGTTTCATTCCTTTACAGTTTTTTATCGTTTAATTCTGCTGCAAAGGTATAAGTGGTTAAAAAATGAGGCAATACCCTAAAAGTAGTATAAAACCACTGAAAATACTTATATGTAGGTACTGAAGTAAAATCAAGGTAGACAGCCCTAAGGTAAATTAGTGATATACAGATAGATACATTGAAACATGAATGATTTATATACCCTCCTTGACAGATTTGTATACCTTACACCGGATATGAAGCATCGGCTTGCGTGGTGAAACATCAAGTGAAAGCTGCGTGAAGGATGAATGTTTCACCACATATAGCTAATAATCAATAGATTAAAGTCGGGTGAAAGCGTGAAAGCAATTTAAATAAAAAACGAAAATACAATCTCTTTCCATTGACATTTAATGAGCGCATCCATTCCTTTAAATGTAACGAACCGGCTCATTAAATGTAATGCCCCCGAACATAGTATGTAATGTCCCCAAACATACGACCTTTTGCATGAAAACATACGATGAACTATTTATCTACTTAAAATGACGGATTTCGAGCCATCTACTACCTTTTTTAAACCATTTTTATACCCTCCATTCCTATATTTTATCTTATTTTTGTTCCGTGAAATAAACAATCATGTAAAAAACAAAATGCCATGAACAAATCTATTTTGACTTTTATCATTGGAGTCGCGCTACTGTGCCTGTCGGCTGTCGGTGCGCAAGCCGAAACCGGCGGACACAAATTCGAAGCCGGTAAGGGAACTTTCTTGTTGGACGGGAAACCATTCGTCATCAAAGCAGCCGAGTTGCACTATCCGCGCATCCCGCGTCCTTACTGGGACCAGCGTATCAAGCTCTGCAAGGCTTTAGGCATGAATACGGTCTGCTTGTATGTATTCTGGAATGCCCATGAGCCTCAACCCGGACAGTACGATTTCACAGGGCAGAACGATTTGGCCGCCTTCTGCCGTTTGTGCCAGGAGAACGGCATGTACGTCATTCTTCGCCCCGGTCCGTATGTATGTGCCGAATGGGAGATGGGAGGTCTGCCTTGGTGGTTGCTCAAGAAGAAAGACATTCGCCTGCGCGAGGACGATCCCTACTTCATCGAACGCGTAGCACTGTTTGAAGAAGCTGTAGCCGGGCAAGTCAAAGACCTGACCATCCAGAACGGCGGACCCATCCTGATGATACAGGTGGAAAACGAATACGGTTCTTACGGAGAAAGCAAGAAATACGTCAGCCAAATACGCGACATCGTACGCAAGCAATATGGTGAAGAAATCACCCTGTTCCAATGCGACTGGGCTTCCAACTTTGAGCTGAACGGATTGGACGACCTCGTATGGACCATGAACTTCGGCACAGGAGCCAACATCGACCAGCAGTTTGCCCGCCTTAAAGAGCTTCGTCCGGACAGCCCGCTGATGTGTAGCGAGTTCTGGAGCGGATGGTTCGACAAATGGGGTGCCAACCACGAGACCCGTCCGGCCGAAGACATGATAGCCGGTATTGATGAAATGCTTTCCAAAGGAATTTCATTCAGCCTCTACATGACTCACGGAGGAACGAATTGGGGACATTGGGCAGGTGCCAACTCTCCCGGCTTTGCTCCCGATGTGACTTCGTATGACTATGATGCTCCCATCAGCGAATCAGGACAGACCACTCCTAAATATTGGGCTTTGCGCGAAACCCTGGCTAAATATATGAATGGTGAAAAGCAAGCCCGTGTGCCCAAGCTCATCAAGCCCATTGCCATCCAGGAATTCCAACTGACGGAAATGGCTCCCTTATTTGACAATCTGCCTGCTGCCCAAAAGGATGTCAACATCCGTACCATGGAAGAGTATGACCAAGGTTTCGGAAGTATCCTCTACCGTACTACATTACCCGAAATCAAGACATCAGCCCAACTTATCGTGACAGAAGCCCATGACTATGCCCAAATCTTCGTGGATGGCCAATACATCGGCAAGCTGGACCGACGCAATGGTGAAAAGCAACTGCAACTTCCTGCTTGTTCGAAAGGGGCACAACTGGACATTTTAGTGGAAGCTATGGGACGAATCAACTTCGGACGTGCTATCAAGGACTTCAAAGGTATCACCGAAAAAGTAGAACTGGCCATGGACATCAACGGATACCACTTCGTCTGCGACTTGAAGAATTGGGAAGTGTTCAATCTGGTAGACACCTACGAATTCTACCAGCAAATGAAGTTCCAACCCATACAATCGCTGACCGACCACCAAGGACAACGCATCCCCGGCTGCTACCGAGGCACCTTCCAAGTGAAGAAACCCAGCGATACTTTCCTTAACTTCGAAACATGGGGCAAGGGGTTGGTATACGTCAACGGATATGCCTTAGGACGTATTTGGGAAATCGGTCCTCAACAAACCCTTTACGTACCGGGATGCTGGTTGAAGAAAGGGGAGAACGAAATTCTGGTGTTCGACATCGTAGGACCGAAAGAAGCGAAATCGGAAGGCCTGACCGAACCCCTGCTCGACCAACTGCTGGTAAGCAAACCGCTGACCCACCGCAACGAAGGTGAAAATCTGAACTTAACTACTGAGAAACCTGTGGCAAGCGGTAGTTTCACGCCAGGTAACGGCTGGCAGGAAGTGAAGTTCGACCAACCAGTCAAAGGCCGTTACGTCTGCCTGGAAGCCCTCAATGCACAGGATGGCAAAGAACTGGCTTGTATTGCCGAACTCTATTTGCTGAACGACCAAGGCGAACGCCTCTCACGCGAACCGTGGATTGTGAAATATGCCGACAGTGAAGACGTTTCGCGCGTCAACCGTTCGGCAGACAAGACATTCGACCTGCAAGAATCAACTTACTGGAGCACTGAAAAAGGCAAACAGTACCCACATAGCGTCGTTATTGACTTAGGAGCCGTACATACCTTAACAGCCCTTCAATACCTACCCCGTATGGAAAGCGAAGTACCCGGCGGTATCAAAGACTACAAAATATATGTGAAAGAAGAGAACTTCAAATACTAATCAAAGCATCAATAAGGTTACTATTTGAGCACTAAACAGAAACGCGATTCATCACTACTACTAAGACGTGATGAATCGCGTTTTTCTTTATCTTACATACTCTTGGACGTTCAGTCCTGATAATAAACCCGTTTGACTCGGTTTGAGATGCTTGTAAGGACCTCGTAAGGAATAGTATCGAGCACATCAGAGAGTACGGTTACAGGCAAGTGATCACCAAAAATCTCTACTGAATCTCCTTCCTGACAATCAATGTCTGTTACATCTATCATACACACATCCATGCAGATGTTACCCACGTAAGGTGCCCGTTTACCGTTCACCAAACAGTAAGCATGTCCGTTGCCCAAATGGCGATTCAGACCATCAGCATAGCCGATAGGCAGGGCAGCAATGCGAGAGGGGCGTGTCAAATGTCCCTTACGGCTATAGCCAACCGTGTCTTCCTGCGGCACTTCATGTATTTGCAGGATAGTGGTCTTTAGGGTACTTACATTGTGAAGAATGGAATTGTCTATCGGGCTGATACCATAGAGCCCAATACCTAAGCGAACCATATCGAACTGTGCACCCGGGAAGCGTTCGATACCTGCTGAGTTGCAAATGTGACGCAATATTTTATGAGGGAAAGCTTCTTGTAACATCCGGGCAGCTTCTTCGAAAGTTTCTATTTGTCGACGAGTAAAAGCGTCGAACTGTGATGCGTCGCTTCCTACCAAATGAGAAAAGACTGACCGAACAATAACCGCATTCTGCCCCCGCAACCGTTTGATCAGTTCCGGCATATCTTCGGGCATAAAGCCCAACCGGTGCATGCCTGTATCGAGTTTAATATGAATGGGGAAGTGAGTGATACCCTCCTTTTCAGCCTCTTTGATAAGGGCGTCCAGCAGATGAAAACTATAAACTTCAGGCTCCAATTTGTAGTCAAACAAAGTTTTAAAGGCCGTCATTTCAGGATTCATAATCAGGATATCGGCCGTGATACCTGCTTTGCGCAATTCGGATCCTTCGTCAGCTACTGCCACCGCCAAATAATCCACATGATGTTCCTGTAAGGTTTTGGCAATCTCATAAGAACCCGCCCCATAAGCCGACGCTTTAACCATGCAGACCATTTTAGTTTCCGGTTTCAACTTACTGCGATAGTAATTCAGATTCTCTATCATAGCCCCCAGATTGACTTCGAGTATTGTTTCATGTACTTTCTTCTCTAATGCTTCAGTTAACGCATCAAAACCAAACTTACGTGCTCCCTTAATTAAGATTAACTCCTTATCCAGTTTCAATTGTTTTCGAGCAATAGCTTGCAACAGAGATGCCGTGTCAGGGAAGAAGGCCTTTTCAATATGAAAGCTACTTGCGCAAGCCGAAAGATTAGGCCCCACGCCAATGAGGCGCTCAACTCCTCGGCTATCCATTAATTGAGCTACCCGACGATAGAGGGTAGAAGGATTCTGCCCTGTCTCCAAGATGTCCGACAGAATCAGCGTGCGTTTCAGCCCCGTAGATTGCGAACGACGGTAAAGAAAGTCCAATGCAATGTCCAACGCCCCCAAATCGCTATTATAACTATCGTTAATGAGCAGACAACCTTGTTTCCCTTCTTTCACCTCCAGTCGCATAGCCACTGGTTCCAACTGAGCCATGCGCTTCGTAATGTCCTGCGGCGGAAGCATCAAATAGACACAAACGGCCAGACAGTTAAGAGAGTTTTCAATGGAAGCATCATCAATGAACGGCAGCGTGAAATGATTGTCCATATCCAAGTAACGATAACTGATTTCCGTACAATCATCCTTCTTTTCTACCTTCGAAATGTATAAGGGACGTTCAGGGTCTGTGCGGCTCCAAGCTATTTCGCGCGCTGAAAACAGCGACCTTCCTACACAGCTACTGATGAACTCATCATCACCATTGTATATTAATACGTCACAATTTTTAAAGAAAGTAAGTTTCTCCATGCACTTCTCCTGTAAGGAAAAGAAGTTTTCCTGATGAGCCCCACCAATATTGGTCAATACACCAATCGTCGGTTTGATAATGGCTTCCAATGCCCGCATCTCACCCGGCTCGGAAATACCCGCCTCAAAGAGAGCCAGTTCGTCTTCTTCATTCATTTGCCAGACGGACAAAGGCACACCTATTTGTGAATTATAGCTCCGGGGAGAACGTACAATGCGTCGATCCTCGCCCAAGAGTTGATGCAGCCACTCCTTCACAATGGTCTTGCCATTGCTCCCCGTTATACCCACCACCGGAATACTGAATTGAGCACGATGTAATTCGGCCAACTTCTGAAGCGCCTTTAACGGAGAAGGTACGACCAAAAAATTAGAGATAACCCCAAAGTCATTCCTTATTCCTAACTCTTCACTTCTTTCATAGTCTTCTTCACCTATTACAAAGTTGCGTACGCCTCGATCCATCAAATCGGGAATATAGCGGGCACCCGTATTGCGTTTGGTGGACAAGGCAAAGAACAAGGTTTCTTCGGGAAAGTTGAGTGAACGGCTGTCTGTCAACAGCCAGTTTATGGTAGCCGAGGCATTGCCTATGCGCCTTGCCCCGATCATTTCTGTAATTTGTTCAATTGAATAAGACATGTGTTTCTTTCTTTTTGGAAGTCTAAGTACGGATATTTTCCGTTAAGTCGCTCTATTTTTAACAAAGTTTGTTCTAAAAAAGTCTTATAAGATTCTGATTCGGGATGGAAAGGTTTGTGTTCGAGTGATTTATAAATTTGTCCGCTCTCATTCATGATTTGCAACGACTCTTCAGACAGACAGGTCATACAAAAACGCTCCCAGACATAGTCAATGGCCACTTCGGAAGGATGCGTCATGTCTGAAGCATAAAAACGATAGTCACGCAATTCATCCAATATGATTTCATAAGCTGGGAAATAAAATATGGATTGAGGAAACATTTCTTCCAGGCAGGAAAAAGCCAGAAGTAATGTGGCTTTACTTAACTGGTTATTATGCAATCCATCCCGAAGATGCCGAATAGGACTGACAGTGAAAATGACTTTCAATTCGGGATTAAGTGACCATAGACTCATCAGCAGTTGTGTATAATCATCGACAATCTCTTTTACAGACAATAGTCGACGATTGAAATAACGCTCAGGCAATTTGTGGCAATTGCCTACCACATGCCCTGTATCCTTATCTTCGTACACCCAAGCGGTACCTCCTGTCAATAACAGGTAATTCAACTGAGATAAGGCTTCGCGCAATTCGTTCATAGAGATATTGATACGTCGACAGGCCTCTTCGGGCTTCGATGCAGAAAAATCTCCGTGATGCATGGGACTATGCCACAAATGATTGTGCTCATATAAATCATCCTTTGTATACACTTTCCCAGCCAATGCTTCACGCAAAGCGGTGGAGATGGAAAGCGGATTATATAATACTCCATACGGATTGACTAAAGCATGAAATTTGGCATTTCTCAATTTCATACCGATATGGACAGTAAAGCACGAACCCATAAGCAACAAATTGTCATAATGAGTCAGCTTGGGCAAGCCGACAGGTATCTCTACAGAAGTGAAGAATTTCATCTTTTATAAACAACAATATTTGACTCTGCAAAAATACAAAGAAAAACTTTCTTTCAATCCGTATTCTTTTGTTACTTTTGCATTTTGTAAACATCAGATGGAAGATGGAAACTGAAATAAAAACATATAACTTACTGGATTCAATTTCTTATCCAGAAGATCTGCGCAAACTGAAAGTAGAGCAATTACCAGAGGTATGCCGGGAATTAAGACAGGACATCATACAGGAAGTGTCGCGTAACCCAGGACATTTTGCCGCCAGCTTAGGGACTGTAGAGTTGACGGTAGCTTTACATTATATATATAATACGCCTTATGACCGAATCGTCTGGGATGTGGGCCATCAGGCATACGGACATAAGATTTTAACCGGTCGACGAGAAGCTTTTGGCACCAATCGCCGTTTTAAAGGGATTCGCCCCTTCCCTTCACCAGAGGAAAGTGAATATGATACATTTGCTTGCGGCCATGCTTCCAACTCCATTTCGGCAGCATTGGGGATGGCTGTAGCTGCGGCACGCAAAGGAGAGACCGATCGACATGTAGTAGCTATTATCGGCGATGGAAGCATGAGTGGAGGATTGGCTTTTGAAGGATTAAACAATGCTTCTTCTACACCGAACAATTTGCTTATTATTCTCAATGATAATGACATGGCTATTGATCGTAGTGTAGGAGGCATGAAACAATACCTTTTTAATCTGACCACGAGTAACCGATATAATCAACTTCGTTTTAGAATATCCCGTTTGCTGTTTAAGATGGGAATTCTGAATGAAGAACGCCGGAAAGCATTAATTCGTTTTGGCAATAGCCTGAAATCCATAGCCGCTCAGCAGCAAAACATCTTTGAAGGAATGAATATCCGCTATTTCGGTCCTATCGATGGACATGATGTGAAAAATTTAACGCGAATATTGCATGATATCAAAGATCTGCAAGGGCCCAAAATCCTGCATTTGCATACGACAAAAGGAAAAGGATTCGAACCGGCGGAAAAAGATCCAGGCATTTGGCATGCGCCTGGTAAATTTAATCCAGATACAGGTGAACGAATCTTAGCAGACACAAGCCATCTGCCTCCTCTCTATCAGGATGTTTTTGGAGAAACGCTGGTCGAGTTAACTAAAGCTAATCCACGCATAGTGGGGGTCACTCCTGCCATGCCGACAGGTTGCTCTATGAATAAATTAATGGAAATTATGCCTGACCGTGCTTTTGATGTAGGTATTGCTGAAGGACATGCAGCAACATTCTCTGGCGGTATGGCAAAAGAAGGACTTCAACCATTCTGTAACATATACTCCAGTTTTATGCAACGTGCTTATGATAATGTCATACATGATATTGCTTTGTTGCGCTTACCTGTAGTGTTATGCCTGGATCGAGCCGGTTTAGTTGGAGAAGACGGTCCTACCCATCATGGAGTATTCGACTTGGCCTATTTTCGCCCTATCCCTAATTTAACGATTTCTTCACCGATGAATGAGCATGAACTCAGGAAGTTAATGTATACAGCCCAATTACCGAATAAAGGACCATTTGTCATTCGCTATCCACGTGGACGAGGTGAATTATTGGACTGGCGTTGTCCTTTGGAAGAAATACAAGTAGGAAAAGGACGCAAATTGAAAGATGGTGAAGGATTAGCCGTTTTAACGTTAGGCCCTATTGGCAACGTGGCAGCTCGTGCTATTGCCCGCGCAGAAAAGGAGCGAGGATACCCTATTGCCCATTATGACTTACGTTTTTTAAAGCCATTGGATAAAGAGTTATTGCACGAAGTAGGAAATAAGTTTGCTCATATTATTACGATAGAAGACGGTGTATGCGAAGGAGGAATGGGAAGTGCTGTCCTTGAGTTTATGTCCGATCAGGGATACAAACCTCATATCCGACGCATAGGAGTTCCCGACCGATTTATCGAACATGGATCTGTAGCGGAACTTTATCAGTTGTGCGGTATGGATGAAAACAGTATTTATAATCAATTAATTGAAAAGTGAAAATAATCATTGCAGGAGCAGGTTCAGTAGGAACCCATTTAGCTAAATTACTATCCCGCGAAAAGCAGGATATTATATTAATGGACGAAAGTGAGGAGCGATTAAGTGCTTTTGGTTCAAATTTTGATCTAATGGCCATTACAGCATCCGCTTCTTCTGTTTCGGGTTTAAAAGAGGCTGGCATTGAAAATGCAGATTTATTTATAGCTGTCACTCCGGATGAAAGCCGCAATGTAACAGCCTGTTTGCTTGCAGCCAATCTGGGAGCACAAAAAACTGTAGCCCGCATCGATAATTACGAGTATTTGCTTCCCAAAAATAAAGACTTCTTTCAAAAGTTAGGAGTCCATTCGCTTATCTATCCCGAAATGTTGGCTGCTAAAGAAATTGTATCTTCCATTCGTATGAGTTGGGTACGACAATGGTGGGAGTTTTGTGGTGGAGCCTTGATCTTGATAGGAACCAAAATGCGCCAAAAAGCCGAAATCTTAGATATTCCACTGTACAAATTGGGTGGTTCGGAGCTTCCTTACCATGTGGTAGCTATTAAACGAGGCAATGAAACTTTGATTCCTCGAGGAGATGACTCTATTAAATTACACGATATTGTTTATTTTACCACCACAAGAAAATATATACCCTATATTCGCAAGATTGCCGGTAAAGAGGATTATCCAGATGTGCGTAATGTCATGATTATGGGAGGAAGTCGTATAGCCGTACGTACTGCTCAATATATTCCTGATTACATGCAACTGAAGATCATCGATAATGATTTGAATCGTTGCAATAGACTAAGTGAAATGCTGAATGGACGGATTATGGTTATCAACGGTGATGGCCGCGACATGGATTTACTAGAAGAGGAAGGCTTACAGAATACGGAAGCATTTGTGGCATTGACCGGAAGCTCGGAAACAAATATTCTCGCTTGTTTAGCTGCAAAACGAATGGGAGTACGAAAAACTGTGGCTGAAGTAGAAAATATCGATTATATTGGCATGGCTGAAAGTCTAGATATAGGTACGGTCATTAATAAAAAGATGATTGCTGCCAGCCATATTTACCAAATGATGCTAGATGCTGATGTAAGTAATGTAAAGTGTTTAACTGTAGCCAATGCAGATGTAGCTGAATTTACGGTAAAAGCCGGTTCTAAAATCACCAAACATCCCGTTAAAGACTTAGGATTACCTAAAGGGGTGACTATCGGCGGTTTAATTCGACAAGGAGAAGGTGTTGTGGTTACCGGTAATACACTGATACAGCCAGGCGATCATGTAGTAGTGTTCTGTCTTAGCATGATGATAAAGAAGATCGAGAATTACTTTAGTTAAGCTTGACATAGGATAAAAAGTGTAAAATTGCCCTTTATTGTCATGCTAAGATTGCAAAAAGATGAAATAATTATGTACTTTTGTCCGCCGAAAAATAGGTGGAGAGAAACGTCTCTCTTTTAAGAATTCTAAAAATCTTGTCAGATTTATGAACTTTACCCTTTTAGTGACCGTCGTGCTGACGGCAATTATTTTTGTTGGTGTGGTGGTGGTTCTGTCTAACCTGATAGCGCCCCATTCGTACAATCCGCAAAAGATGGAACCTTATGAGTGTGGTATTCCTACTCGAGGCCGTTCGTGGATGCAGTTCCGTGTAGGCTATTATCTGTTTGCCATTCTTTTCCTCATGTTTGAAGTGGAGACCGTATTCCTCTTCCCATGGGCTGTAGTGACCAAACAGTTAGGCATTGGCGGACTGCTTGGTGTTGGATTTTTCTTGTTTGTATTGATTTTAGGTCTAGCATATGCCTGGAGGAAAGGAGCGTTGGAATGGAAATAACCCGTAAACCTAAAATAAAGTCTATCCCTTACGATGAGTTTCAGGACAATGAGACGTTGGAAAAGCTCATTGCTCAGATGAACGAGGGAGGGACCAATGTCATTTTAGCCACGTTGGACGAGTTGGTCGATTGGGGACGCAGTAATTCTTTGTGGCCACTCACTTTTGCTACGAGTTGTTGTGGCATTGAGTTCATGGCTGTCTGTGCAGCCCGTTATGACATTGCCCGTTTCGGGTTCGAAGTAACTCGAAACAGTCCTCGTCAGGCAGATGTCATTCTTGTAAGCGGGACTATTACCAATAAGATGGCTCCTGTATTAAAACGTTTGTACGATCAGATGGCCGATCCGAAGTATGTGGTAGCCGTTGGCGGATGTGCAGTGAGTGGAGGCCCTTTCCGGAAATCTTATCACGTGGTGCAAGGTGTGGACCAGATTATTCCGGTCGATGTCTATGTGCCGGGATGTCCTCCTCGGCCGGAAGCCTTTCTCTATGGGATGATGCAGTTACAACGAAAGGTAAAAATGGAAAAGTTCTTCGGTGGCATCAACCGGAAGAATAAAACGCCTCAAACCGACGATAATAAATGATTGAAATGGAACAGACAATCTTATATATCGAACCGGGCAAGTTGCATGAGCAAATGCTTGGTTTGCGAAATGAACAACAGATGGACTTTCTGGAAAGCCTCACCGGTATGGACTGGGGGGAGAGGAAAGAAGATGATCCGGCAGATGCTCTCAGGGGTTTGGGAGTGGTTTATCATTTGGAGTCGACCGTCACCGGGAAAAGAATAGTGATAAAGACTGCCACAGAAAATCGCGAACATCCTGAATTGCCGACTGTAACTGATATCTGGTGCGGAGCTGAATTGCCGGAACGAGAAGTGTATGACTTCTATGGTATTGAGTTTATTGGACATCCTGATATGAGACGTTTATTCTTACGTAATGACTGGATAGGATATCCACTTCGTAAAGATGATGATCCTATCAAGGAAAATCCGTTGCGAATGGATAATGAACCGACGGTGGACACTACGCATGAGTATAGCTTAAAGCAAGATGGAACCACAACTGAAACGGAGTCGCTTCTTTTTGGTGATGAAGAATATGTAGTGAACATTGGTCCTCAACACCCGGCTACACACGGTGTATTACGTTTCCGAGTATCACTTGCAGGTGACAGTATTCGTAACATAGATGTCAACTGCGGCTATATACACCGAGGCATCGAGAAAATGAATGAAAGCTTGACTTATCCCCAAACTTTGGCTTTAACTGATCGGTTAGATTACTTGGGTGCCATGCAGAATCGTCATGCTTTGTGTATGTGCATTGAACAAGCCATGGGAGTAGAAGTGAGTGATCGCGTAAAATACATCCGTACCATTATGGATGAATTGCAGCGTATTGATTCACATATTTTATTCTTCGCTTGTCTTTGTCAAGACTTGGGAGCTACGACTGCTTTCCTGTATGGATTTCGTGATAGAGAAAAAGTTCTGGATATTTTTGAAGAAACTTGTGGAGGACGTCTGATTCTGAACTATAATACGATCGGGGGCGTACAAGCTGATATACATCCTAATTTTGTGAAGAGAGTAAAAGAATTCATCGCTTACATGCGTAATCATATCCAAGAATATTACGATATCTTTATTGGCAATGTTATCGCACAACAACGTCTGAAGGGTGTAGGTATTCTAACCCGTGAACAGGCCATTGCTTTTGGAGCTACCGGAGGTACGGGAAGAGCCAGTGGATGGGCTTGTGACGTGCGCAAACGTATGCCCTATGCAGCATATGATAAAGTAGAGTTCAAAGAAATTGTCCGTACAGAAGGAGACTGCTTTGCACGACTCATGGTACGTATGGATGAAATTATGGAAAGTCTCCACATCATCGAACAGCTGATTGACAATATTCCTGAAGGACCTTATCAAGAAAAGATGAAGCCCATTATCCGTGTGCCGGAAGGCAGTTGGTATACGGCAGTCGAAGGTAGTCGTGGAGAGTTTGGTGTTTATTTGGAAAGCCGTGGCGAAAAGACACCCTATCGTCTGCATTATCGTGCTACCGGATTACCCTTGGTTGGTGTTATAGATACGATTACAAGAGGAGCAAAAATTGCAGATCTTATAGCCATTGGCGGAACCTTAGACTATGTAGTACCTGATATTGACCGATAATCCAAAATAAAACCGAATGGTAAATTGTAATTGGTAAAATTGTAAATGACTATATGTTCGATTTTAGTATTGTAACAAACTGGATACATCAAATGTTGACGTCAGTCATGCCCGAAGGCTTGGCTGTCTTCATTGAGTGTGTCGTGATAGGGGTATGTATTGTATTAATGTATGCAGTACTGGCTATTGTACTTATTTACATGGAACGTAAAGTTTGTGCTTTCTTCCAGTGCCGTTTGGGACCTATGCGTGTGGGACCTTACGGAAGTATACAGGTGATAAGCGATGTGCTGAAAATGCTTACTAAAGAGATCTTTACTCCTAACGGCGTAGACAAGCCACTTTATAACTTAGCTCCTTACATGGTATTGCTTGCTTCATTCCTCACCTTTGCTTGCCTACCGATGAATAAAGGACTGGAGGTGCTGGATTTTAATGTAGGCATCTTCTTCCTGCTGGCAGCTTCGAGCATCGGCGTAGTAGGTATCTTGCTGGCAGGATGGAGTTCCAATAATAAATTCTCACTGATTGGAGCCATGCGAAGCGGTGCACAGATTGTCAGTTACGAGTTGTCTGTAGGTATCAGCATCCTGACGATGGTGGTATTGGCCGGAAGCATGCAGATTTCACAGATTGTAGAAGGACAGGCTGACGGATGGCTCATCTTCAAAGGACATATTCCTGCCATCGTTGCTTTCATTATTTATCTTATTGCGGGAAATGCTGAATGCAACCGTGGACCTTTCGACTTGCCGGAAGCTGAAAGTGAGCTTACAGCCGGATATCATACTGAATACAGCGGTATGCATTTCGGTTTCTTCTATCTGGCCGAATATCTGAATCTCTTTATCGTATCTGCCATCGCTGCTACGGTATTCTTGGGCGGATGGATGCCTTTCCACATCCCGGGACTGGATGGTTTCAACATGGTGATGGATTACATTCCGGGATTCGTCTGGTTCTTCATCAAAGCTTTCTTTGTGGTGTTCCTGATGATGTGGATGCGTTGGACATTCCCCCGTTTGCGAATCGACCAGATACTGACGTTGGAATGGAAATACCTGATGCCTATTTCACTGGCCAACTTACTGCTGATGGCAGTATGTACGGCACTGGGATGGCACTTCTGAGAATGAAGAACGATGAATGATGAAATTTAAATGGTAAATTGTAAATGGAAAAACAAACCTATATCGGAGGGATAGGCAAAGCGATAGCCAGCTTGGCTACGGGTCTGAAGACGAGCATGCGCGAGTACTTCACTCCTAAAATCACTGAGCAATATCCCGAAAACCGCAAAGAGCTGAAAATGTTCGACCGCTTCCGAGGCACGCTGACGATGCCACACAATGAACAGAACGAACACAAATGTGTGGCCTGCGGACTCTGCCAGATGGCATGCCCCAACGACAGTATCCGCGTGGTGAGCGAAACCGTTACTACGGAGGACGGCAAGAAGAAGAAAACGTTGGCTCGCTATGAATATAACTTGGCTTCGTGCATGTTTTGCCAACTGTGCGTCAATGCCTGTCCGCACGGCGCCATCACGTTCGACCAGGACTTTGAGCATGCCGTGTTCGACCGCTCCAAGTTGCTGCTGACGCTGAACCATCCCGGCAGTCATGTCGAAGAGAAAAAGAAACCGGCCGCTACACCGACGACCGATGCAAACTCATAACCCGTAAATTCTACAGAGAACATGGAAATAACTCTCGAATCAATCGTATTCTTTGCTTTGGCGGTGTTCATCACCGTCTTCTCCGTGCTGACGGTGACGACCCGTCGCATGGTACGCGCGGCCACTTACCTGCTGTTCGTGCTCTTCGGCACGGCCGGTTTCTATTTCCTGCTGGGATATACGTTCCTGGGAGCCGTGCAGATTATGGTCTATGCAGGTGGAATCGTGGTGCTGTACGTATTCTCCATCCTACTGACCAGTGGCGAGGGTGACCGCATCAGTAAACTGAAGCGAAGCCGGCTGCTGGCTGCCTTGGGGACAACCCTGGCCGGAGCCGTCATCGTGCTGTTCATCACCCTGAAGCATCAGTTCCTGGCGCCGGTGGGAGTGGAACCGACCGAAGTGCCTGTCGCTACCATCGGGACTCACCTGCTGAGTGGCGACAAATACGGATACCTGCTGCCGTTCGAAGCAGTCAGCGTGTTGTTGCTGGCCTGCATCGTGGGAGGGCTGCTCATCGCACGTAAACGATAATTACGAAATCAGAAATCACAAAATCTGAAATCATAAATCATAAATCTAAAATAGAGAATGGTACACCTGGAATATTACTTGATTGTATCGACCATCATGCTCTTCGCCGGCATCTACGGCTTCTTCACCCGCCGCAACACGCTGGCCATGCTCATCAGCATAGAGCTGATACTGAACGCTACGGATATTAACTTTGCCGTGTTCAACCGCTACCTTTTCCCCGACGGACTGGAGGGATACTTCTTCTCGCTCTTCTCCATCGCCATCTCGGCAGCGGAGACGGCCATTGCCATTGCTATCATGATTAACATCTACCGCAATATCCGCAGTATCCAAGTTGATAAATTGGAAGATTTGAAATGGTAGCCGACGAGAGACGCCTATACAGGGGGTTGCGACGACAAGTACATGTCGTTACAAACGGATGTACTTCCCGTCACAAACGGATGTACTTCCCGTTGGAAACGGATGTACTTCCATTTTTAACGACATGTACTTCCGTTTTTAACGGGAAGTACATCCATTTTCAAACCCTTCGCGTATGTTGACAAACGCCTCTTTTGGGGGGTGAAACGAAATAGAAGTGAAATGTAAAAAACAATAACTAAATAGAAGATGGAATATACGATTCTTATCCTACTCCTTCCTTTCCTCTCTTTCCTCACGCTGGGGTTGGGAGGCAAATGGATGTCCCACCGCATGGCGGGGCTTATCGGCACGGTGGCGCTGGGTGCGGTGGCTGTCCTGTCGTATGTGACGGCGGCTATGTATTTCGGGGCTCCCCGTCTGGCCGACGGCACGTATGAGACGCTGATGCCTTGGAACTTCCGCTGGCTGCCGTTCACCGAGCAGTTGAGCATCGACATGGGCATTTTGCTCGACCCGATATCGGTGGTGATGCTCATCGTCATCAGCACCGTTTCGCTGATGGTACATATTTACTCCTTCGGCTACATGAAGGGCGAGCGCGGCTTCCAGCGTTATTATGCGTTCCTGTCGCTGTTCACCATGTCGATGTTGGGGTTGGTGGTGGCTACCAATATCTTCCAGATGTATCTGTTCTGGGAGTTGGTGGGTGTGTCGTCCTACCTGCTCATCGGTTTCTACTATACGAAGCCTGCCGCCATCGCCGCGTCGAAGAAAGCGTTCATCGTGACGCGCTTTGCCGACTTGTTCTTCCTCATCGGAA
>CALUOT010000046.1 GCA_944322355.1 uncultured Bacteroides sp.
ACGCGGGTCAGGGCCACATTCTCGCTCGTGGGATTCACCGCGTCCACCCAGCGGTCAATCACCTTCCGGTAAATCGAACTAATAACTATAAAAATAGCAACTGACAATGAAAAAGACGAATCTTTACCTCATGGCAGCCGCCATGACCGCCGCCCTCACCCTGGGGGCGTGCAGCAACGACGAGAACAGCCACATCGTGAACGGCGTGGACCTGACGAAGCCCATCAGCCTGGACTTCCGACCCGCGCAGCTCGACACGCAGACGCGTGCCACCATCGGCACCAGCGGTTCGGCCTTCGAGAGCGGCGACCGGGTGGGCGTGTACGTCAGCAGTGGTACGCTGGCCGGTGCCGAATACAGGAATATCGAGTTCACCGCCGTCAACAGCACTACTTGGAACTCGACCGACATGTACTGGCAGAGCGGTACGGACACCTATACGCTGACCGCCTACTATCCTTTCGCCGGGACGCAGGGCACGGCAGCCGCCACGCTGGACGTCACCCTGCCCAGTGACCAGAGCGATGCCGACGACTACACCGCCGCCGACTACCTGTGGGCACAAATCCCGTCGCAATCTCCCACGAACAGCGCCATCAGTATGGAGCTCAGTCATCAGATGAGTCTGCTGAAGCTGGACATGGACAACGGGGCAGGCATGTCGCTCAGCGAAGTAGCTGCCATGACGCCCGCCATACACGGCACCATTCCCGCCGCCGGCACGTGGGACTTGGCCACCGGTACCATCACCGCTGCGACAGGCACCGGCGCCGCGTCGCACACCTCCCTCCGGCCGTATATAGACTATGATAGCAGCAACGGCACCTTGACTTACTACGCTCTGGTCATGCCCGAAACTACCTTTGCGCAAGGCCGACAGTTCCTCACGCTGACCGCCTCGGACGGTACGGTATACAGCTACTCGCTGAACGTGACGGGCGGCATTGAGGCCGGTGCAGGCTCCTACGTCGACCTCGACCTGACCGTGAGCCGCACGTCGATTGACCTGGACGGCATCACCATCGGCGACTGGACGCCGGGCCAAAGCGGCAGTGGCAATGTGACTATTTAAAATCCCGTGAGTGACCACCGATGGACTTCCCTCCTCGGTGGTCATTTGTTTTTCTTCCTCCCATCGCTGCCGATTGGGGAAGATTGTGTACCTTTGCGCGAAAAGAGAATACCCCATGACCTACGACTACCAACTCAGAGTGCTGCCCCCGGTGGCAGCCAGCGAACAAAGCCTCAAAGCCTACATCGCCCGGGAGAAGGGCCTGAACGAGGCAGACATCACCGCCGTGCAGATACGCAAGCGCAGCATCGACGCCCGGCAACGCACCGTTTACATCAACCTCACCGTCCGTGTCTTTGTGAACGAACAGCCCGATGCGAGTGCAGAACTGCATCCTATACTATATAATAATGTAGAAAACCGCCCGCAGGTCGTGGTGGTAGGGGCCGGACCCGGCGGACTCTTTGCGGCCTTGCGGCTGATAGAGCTGGGGCTTCGTCCCGTGGTGGTGGAGCGTGGCAAGGACGTGCGCAGCCGGAAGAAGGACTTGGCACAGATAAGCCGCACGCAGACCGTAGACCCGGAGTCGAACTACAGTTTCGGCGAGGGAGGTGCGGGGGCCTATAGCGACGGCAAGCTCTACACCCGCAGCAAGAAGCGTGGCAATGGGGAGAAGATATTGCAGGTGTTCTGTCAGCATGGCGCGTCGCCCTCCATCTTGGTGGATGCCCATCCGCACATCGGCACGGACAAGTTGCCACGAGTCATCGAGGGCATGCGAAACACCATCCTTCGTTGTGGGGGTGAGGTACACTTTGAGACGCGCATGGAGGCACTGCTTATCGAGGGCGACACGGTGCAGGGCATTGTGACCCACACGGGACAGACTTTCCTGGGGCCGGTCATCTTGGCTACGGGGCATTCGGCACGCGATGTCTATCGTTGGTTGGCCGGGCACGGGGTGGAACTGGAGGCCAAGGGCATTGCCGTAGGGGGCCGCCTGGAGCATCCGGCACACCTCATCGACAGCATCCAGTATCACAACCGCACGGGGCGCGGCCGCTACCTGCCTGCTGCCGAGTACAGTTTCGTCACCCAGGTCGGGGGGCGCGGGGTGTATAGCTTCTGCATGTGTCCCGGAGGCTTCGTGGTGCCTGCCGCCAGTGGTCCGGAGCAGATTGTGGTGAATGGCATGAGTCCCAGCAACCGAGGCTCCCGCTGGAGCAACAGCGGCATGGTGGTGGAGCTACGGCCGGAAGACTTAATTAATGAAGAACTAAGAATGAAGAATGAAGAATTATCCCCTGCGGATGAGGCTATCGGAGATTCTTCATTAACCATGCTTCGCTTCCAGGAGCACTTGGAGCGCCTGTGTTGGCTGCAAGGCAACCGTCGGCAGACGGCACCCGCCCAGCGCATGGCCGACTTCGTGAATCGCCGACTCAGTGCCGACCTGCCCCCCTCGTCTTATGCGCCGGGACTGCTGGCCTCACCCCTGCACTTCTGGTTGCCGCCCTTCCTGGCCGACCGGCTGGCACAGGGCTTCCGGCAGTTCGGCCGACAGGCGCATGGGTTCCTCACCAACGAGGCTGTGCTGATAGGCGTGGAGACTCGTACATCGGCCCCGGTCCGCATCCTGCGCGATGCCGCTACCTTGCAGCACGTCCGCCTGCGCGGCCTCTTCCCCTGTGGCGAGGGGGCAGGCTATGCCGGGGGCATCGTGTCGGCCGGAGTGGATGGCGAACGCTGTGCTGAGGCGGTATATGCATATTTAACACAAAAATAACTCCCCCAACACTTGCACCGCTCAAGAGGAATGACTAACTTCGCCCGCATCAACGAATTAATCTTTATACGAACCCATTAAAAACAATCTTGTATGAAACGGAAATTAAGAAATTACCCCCCCCGTTTAACAGAACTTAACGCTCGTGGGCTGTGGTACTATCTCACCCTTCTCTGTACCCTCCCGCTGATGCTGTTGGCCTCGTGTAGCGGCGACGACGAACCCGCACCCCTCAACCCCGACGGCAAGCGCACCGTCACCATCACCCTGTCCACTGCCAACGAGATGCAGACCCGCGCCATTAGCGATGCCGAGCTGCCCACCCGATGCCTGATGCAGACCGTGCAAGGCAGTACCCCCGACGAGGTGACCACGATGAGCGGCTCCAATGGCAGCTTCACCGCTACCGTGGAACTCGAGACGGACGCCACCTACACCTTCCTCTTCTGGGCCGACGACGGTAGCTATACCTACACCACCGGCCTCACCAACCTCACCCCGGGCAGCACCGTGGGCGTGGCCTATGCCGCCACCGCTACATGGAACGGCACCGATGCCACCGTCATCGCCAGCCTGAAACTCGTGGTATCCAAAGTGACACTGAAGACCACCACCGCCCTCAGCGCCGGACGAACGGTGAGCCTCACCATCCCGCAGACCTACCCCGGATATAACGTACAGACCGGCGCCCCGACCGGCACCGCCACCTCCAAGACCTACACCTACACCGTGCCCACAGGCGGCGTAGCGGCCGGCAGCGAAGTCTGCTCCTTCTACGTGCTGGCCAACGACACCCAGGCGCAAGACCTCACCCTGACCTGCGGCGGCTCCGTCAGCATCGATGACGTGACCCTCGTCCCCGGACGGCACCTCACCATATCGGGCGACATCGCCGGGCTGGCCCAAGAGACGGTAGACATCGACGTCGATGTGTCCGACGACTGGAGCGACGACTATCGCGGCTTCGGCAGCATCGATACCTACACCGACGCCACCCAGCCCTCCGCTTCCCTGACGGGCGCCGGCACCCCGGACGACCCCTACCTCATCACCAGTGCGGCCGACTTCGCCTGCTTCGCGGGGAACACCGATTATCGCGCTCGCTACACTCATACCCGCCTGATGACCGACATCGACATCCAGACCTCCGCATGGACACCCATCCCGAGTTTCGAGGGAACCTTCGACGGCAACGGACACACCATCAGCGGCACGCTGAATATCACAGTTACAGACACGGAGTACTATGTCGGTCTTTTTAGCGAGGTGTACAGTGCTACCATCTGCGACCTCAACGTGACGGCGGATGCAACTGTCGAGGGAACAATCGGCGACTTTAACTGCAATGCAGGTGGCATCATCGGAAGTGCCAATAGCTCCACCCTCAGCCGTTGTACGTACGCCGGCAACCTGAGCGTTTCGGTAGCTGCCAATTATCGCATCAGTGCTGGCGGCATCGCCGGATCTGCATTTATGATTACTACTACCATCAGCTACTGCACCAACACCGGTACCATCAGTACGGATGGCAGTACAGCAGGGATAAAAATCTATTCCGGCGGCATTGTCGGTTATAGTACGACTGCCACCCTGGAGGACAATGCCTTCACGGACGGTGTTCCCGCCAGGGAGACCGGTCGCGAATAGTAAACATTACCATGCAAGAAAGCGGATATATTTACAAAATCTGCTTCCTGCGGCGGATGCCTGCCGGGGGTCACAGTGACCCTTCGCAAAGAGTCACAGTGACTCGTGGCCAACAGTCACAGTGACCCTTGGCCAACAGTCACAGTGACCCTCAGCGACCCCCTCCAGAAGGTCTTCTGAGGGCGGTAGGCGGAAGCCGGGGAGCAGCGAATGAATTAATTAATAAAAACTAACAATTATGCTTGATTTCGAAGTAAAATCGCGGGTGGTCACCATCGGGAAACGCCAGGGGCAAACCGTGTACTACGCCTATCCCAAGACGCAGCAGAAGCTGACGAACGAGATGGTGATAGCGCGCATCGTACGCGAGACCTCTTTGTCGGAAGGTGACGTACGCAACGCTCTCATCAGCCTGAGCAACGTGGTGTGCGAGGGTCTGGAGCTGGGCATGAGCGTCGACCTGGCCGAGCTGGGCTCCATCCGCGTCATGGTCCCCTCGAAGATGATGAACACCGAGGCGGAAGTCACCGTGAAGGATGCCTTGAAGACACCCAAGATTGTGTTCACTCCCAAACAGAAGATGCGCGATGCCGCCAACTCCGTCGAGCTGAGCGTGGATCGCGGCACCACCACGGGCGGTGCCATCCCCGTTGTTCCCGGCGGCGGCACCGAGGAAGGCGGTGAGGAAAGCGGCGAAGGCCAGGAAGAAGACCCGCTGGCGTGAGCTAAATGAAGAATGAAGAACGAAGAATGAAGAATCTTCGTTCTTTTTTTTGTGGGTATGTCCCCATGATTATGTACCTAACAAACTGTCATCCCCTCTGTTTGTGTAGAGACGCGATTCATCGCGTCTTTACGTTGTTCGTTTGGGGGATTCTTTGTACCTTTGCCGACAGAAATCTAACGACATGTCTTATGGAAAAGAAAGTAGAGAAACCCGGAAAAGCCCGGACGGACGCAGCGACGGTGCCTCAAGTGCAGCCCCAATCCCCTCAGGAACCCCGGCGGAAAGTCAGCAAGGCTTGGGAAGCCGCCCAAAGGTTGAAGGGCAGTGTCATTATTAACGACCCTACATTGTACTGGAGATGAGGTATTTGATTGACACGAACTACGCAAATGAACTCTACTCCTGAAATCGCCATCATCGACCCCAATACGCTGAGCAGCCTCGGCCTGCGCGGGCTGCTGGAGGAACTCATCCCCACCGCTACCATCCGCACGTTCTCCACGTTTGCCGACTTCACTGCCGACACGCCCGACATGTATGCCCACTACTTCGTGTCGGCCCAGGTGTACTTCGAACATACCGCCTTCTTCCTGCCCCGTCGTCCGCGTGCCATCGTGTTGGCCGGAGGCGAAGGCCATCCGCAACTCTCCGGCGTACCTACGCTGAACATCTGCCAGGGCGAGAAGGAACTGGTGCGCAGCATCCTCCGCCTGCACCGTTACGGACATCGCCACGGCCATCCCGGCGAAGCGGCGGAGGGGACGCCCTCGGACCACGAGCTGACCGCCCGCGAGGTGGAGGTGCTGACGCTGCTGGTGAAGGGCTGCATCAACAAGGAGATAGCCGACCGCCTGCACATCAGCCTGACCACCGTCATCACCCACCGCAAGAACATCACCGAGAAGCTGGGCATCAAGTCGGTGCCGGGGCTCACCATCTATGCCGTGATGCACGGCTATGTGGAGGCCGACGCCATCTGAGGCGCAATATCCTCATAAGTGGGGATTGCGGGTGCGGGGGATTTTCCCGACCTTTGCCGCGCTTAATGGTATAAGTAATTAATCTTGTACACTTACTATGTTATGAAGATAGCTCAACTGATTCTTGCGGCGATGCTCCTGCTGGGGCTGAGCCTACCGTCCGCCCGTGCGGAAGAGACCGACACGCTGCGCACCGTCGACATGGACGATGTGGTGATTATTGCCCAACCCAAGGAGAACCGCTCCCTGCGCGAGCTTCCCGCCGCCGTGAGCCGCCTCACCCAGCAGGACATGCGCGGTAAGCAGATCACTGGCATCAAGCGGCTGACAGGCGTGGTGCCCAACCTGTTCATCCCCGACTATGGTTCGCGGCTCACCACAGCCGTCTACATCCGGGGCATCGGCTCACGCATCAACACTCCTGCCGTGGGCCTCTATGTGGACAACATACCTTATATAGACAAGTCGGCCTTCGACTTCAACTATGCCGACATCGAGCAGGTGGAGGTGTTGCGCGGCCCGCAAAGCATGCTCTACGGACGCAACACCATGGGCGGACTCATCAAGGTGCAGACCAAGTCGCCCTTCAGCTACCAGGGCACGGACATCCGGCTGGGTGCGGCCACGTATGGCGACTACACTGCCTCGCTGACCCACTATCACCGCATCTCCGAGCGCTTTGCTTTCTCGGCCGGAGGCTTCTACGAGCACGAGGGAGGCTTCTTCAAGAATGCAGCCGACGGCGACCGTCGTGTCGACCGGGGCAACTCCGGGGGCGGTCGTCTGCATGGCATCTTCCTGCCTACCCCCAACCTGAAGCTCGACCTCAACTTGAGCTACGAGTACACCGACCAGGGGGCTTATCCTTATTATTATATGGGCTCCGTGGAAGGCGAACCGGCTGAGGACTTGGCCGGTTACGTGGGCCGGATAGCCTACAACGACGCCAGCAACTACCGTCGCGGCATGCTGAACGGGGGGCTGAACATCGAATACCAGGCCCGGCACTTCATCGCCAGCTTCATCACCGGCTACCAGCACCTGAACGACCGCATGGACATGGACCAGGACTTCACGCCCCGCGACTACTTCACGCTGATGCAGAAGCAGCGGTCGAACACGGTGAGCGAGGAAGTAGTGTTCAAGGCCAAGCCCGGCCGGCGTTGGCAGTGGACCACGGGTGCCTTTGGTTTCTACCAGTGGCTCAAGACCGACGGACCGGTGACGTTCAAGCGGGAGGGCATCGAGCAACTCATCGAACAGAATGTCAATGCCGTGTTCCCCGAGACTCCTTCCATGAGCCTCAGTATCCATAACGACCGGCTGCCCATCGGCGGGCACTTCTCTACGCCCCAGTTCAGTGCCGCCCTCTATCACCAGAGCACGCTGAACGACCTCTTCGTCAAGGGACTGTCGGCCACGGTGGGACTGCGCCTCGACTACGAGCAGATGCGCCTCGACTATGACTCGTCCAGCGACCCGATGCAGTTCGGATTCAGCTTCCGGATGGGGCCGATGCAGCTGGAAGACCCCGACATGCAGGCCGTCACCGCCCTGGCCGGTAAGCTGAAGCACGACTATCTGCAACTGCTGCCCAAGTTCTCCTTGCAATACGAGTGGGCGAAGAACAACAACGTCTATCTGACTATCGCCAAAGGCTACCGGTCGGGAGGCTATAACATCCAGATGTTCAGTGACCTGGTGCAGTCGCTCATGCGCAACGATATGAAGCAGTCGCTCATGAACAGTCCTACCTTTAGTTCCATGGCCGACCTGATAGACCGGATGCTGCCCGACGTGGAGGTCGATGTGGAAGGCACGGCCCTCTACAAACCCGAATACAGTTGGAGCTACGAGATAGGTACCCACCTGACTGCCTTGGACAACCGTCTGGCGGTGGACGTAGCCGGTTTTGTGATGAGCATCCATGACCAACAGGTGTCCCAGTTTGCCGAGAACGGGATGGGCCGCGTCACCCGTAATGCCGGACGCAGCCGCAGTATCGGTGGAGAAGCAGCCATGAGCTATCAGGTGACTTCCTCCCTGCTGCTGCATGCCAACTACGGTTATACCTGTGCCACCTTCCGCGACTACCGCACGGTGGAGGATGACCAGGAGGTAGACTATCGGGGCAACTTCGTCCCCTTCATCCCGCGCCATACGCTTCATGCCGGGGCACAATATGTGTTCTACTTGCCTCAGGGGCGCATATTCGACCGCATCCGCATCCAGGCCGACTACAATGCCGCCGGGCGCATCTATTGGACGGAGCAGAATACGGCCAGCCAGCCATTCTACGGCACCTTGAACGGGAGGCTCAGTCTGGAGAAAGGGTTAGGCTCCGTTGCCCTGTGGGTGCGTAATGCCTTGGATAAGGATTATGCAGCCTTCTACTTCGAGTCGTTGGGCAACAAGTTCATGCAGAAGGGCAGTCCCGTTCAGTGTGGAGTGGAGTTGCGTTGTCGGTTCTGATGCCTTATTCATTCAGGGCACCGCAATGGGGGCAGATGCCTTTCCGGTTCAGTCGGCCTCCACAGCGTCCGCAACGGTATCCGGCTTGCTTGCACGATCTCCGTACCCGGCTGATGAACAGTCCGACAAAGGCAGCCAGAAACACATAGCCCACATAGAAGCGGGTAGTCCAGATGAAGAAAAAGTAGCACACGATGCACACGGCTGCCAGTCCCAGCAGGTAAGATAAGGCTGCCGACAGGGATAACTGGCGGAAGATGTCATCGAGCACAGCCAACAGTACCACCACAAACAGCCACAGGCAAGCCAGGAACAGGGATAAGATGAATGGTACTTTGAAGGGCGATAGGGTGGGGTTGAAGTAATAGTGCTGCCATGTGTCGGGCACAAATACCTGCATGCTCTCATACAGCGTGGCGCTTACAGCCATCAGCAGGCATAGCAGCAAGGGGTATAGGCTATCGACGTCGTTGAAGTAGACTATCTGTATGCGTTTGCGCCGGATGGCCCTTATCAGCCAGACAGCGACAAACAGGGCAAAGACGATGATGAAGTAAGAAGCATGGGTGTCGCTGAACAAGTAGATAGCCTGCGAGATGCTGTCGTCGGGTACGAAGTTGCGCATCAGGTCACATTCGCGTATCCATCCCTGCACTTCTTCCGAGTGAGCCAGTTTTACCCATACGCTATCGATACTGTCGGCTGGGTGTATATTGAACTCGGCTACCACGACCCGTTGGCCTTTGTACAGCCGGTCGTAGCGGTCCTTTACCGGCCATGAGGCCAAGTCTACCGAGTCAGTCTGTACCAGAAAGTTCGTGTTCCAAGTGTAGTGTCGTTCGTAAAGGTAGGTCAGGGAATCCTTGGCTTCTTGCGATAAGCCTTCTTTCTCCAGCTGAGGACGCGGATAGTGGCACGCCGAAAGCAGCAACAAGGCGCACAAAAAGTAGAGGGGGAGGAATAAGTTACTTTTCATCTTGATATACTTTCATCTGACAGTTCTTGCAGTCGAATGCCAAGCGGAATTTCCGTCCGTCCGACATCATCAGGTAGTAAGGTTCCCGATAGGGGGATTGTCCTTGCTGGTGTACGGGGCACCATCCCTTTTCATAGCGTAGGCAATATTTGCAGAACATCAGGATAGCATCCGATACGGGCTGAGCTTCGTAAGCCGGTTGCACCGATTGTACGCCATGCTCCAGGTAGAAGCGTCGCGCTTCCTGGTTCATCACATTACCTAGGTAAGTCAGTGTGTGGGTCGGGAAAGTATGCTGAGAAGGCTGCCATACTTTCAGTTCCCGGCGGTAATTGATGCGTCGCAAGGTAGTTAACCGTTCTACCGTAAGTCGTCTCCATTCAGTGACTACAGATGCAGGCAGAAACCAATTGGCCGACAGCTGAATATCGACGGGTACTGAGGCTTCATAAGGTGTATTTCCCAGTTTGGTTAGTAACTTTTGCAACTGTTCCTGTTGCGGACTGCGTGCCGGTTCTTTGGGGTAGGGGAAGGCCAAGGTCGCTTGGTTGTCGTCCTCGTCGGTCAAGGTCAACGAGAAGCCGAAGGCATTTTCCGTCAGGCTCTCGCGTATCTTAATCTTGCGTTCGGCTGATGGGCGTGATAATAGTTGTTCGAATTCTTGGTCTTGATTGCGATACAGACGGGTACGAGGCTTTAGAGTAGGCAGTTTGCCTGCCGGAAAGAGCTTGTTACCTTCCACTCGGTTGATTCGGAAACCTTGCAAGCGTCCCTGATCATCTATGAAGCAGACACCATCTCCGTTGTGGAAGGGTTTTACTCCTGCCACACTGAGCCATCCTCCCCGTTGTTCTTTGACGGTTCCCATTTCCTCGCCGAGTGACTTGGGAGTGCTTGGGGAACTCATGTCTCTTCCTCGACCTTGTAGGAAGTAGGTGGTGAATCCCCGGTTGAAACTTTTGTCCAGTTGAGGCCGGAAGTGGAAGTGACACGTACCGGAGGAGGCTCGCACATATTCCGACCGTTTGGCAAAGATGGAATCCAGTTTTTGTCGATAGGCGGCTGTGACGTTCTTCACGTAGGTGACATCTTTCAGGCGTCCTTCTATTTTCAGGGAAGTCACCCCGGCGTCCAGCAACTGTTCCAACATTTCGCTTTGGTTCAGGTCCTTGAGGGACAACAGATGTTTATCGCGGGCTATAGTCTTGCCTTCGGCATCTATCCACGTGAATGGCAACCGACAGAACTGGGCACATTCTCCTCGGTTGGCACTGCGCCCGAAGCAAGCTTGGCTGACGTAGCATTGTCCGCTGTAGCTTACACACAAGGCCCCATGCACAAATACCTCCAGGGCTACGTCGGGACATGCCTGATGAATGTCTGCTATCTCTGCCAGGGAAAGTTCACGCGCCAGTACCACTTGACTGAATCCCGCTTGATCCAAGAAGCGAACCATTTTCGGAGTACGGTTATTCATTTGGGTGCTTGCATGCAACGGGATAGGGGGGAGGTTCAGTCGGGTAATACCCATATCCTGTATGATTAGTGCATCCACTCCTATGTGGTATAAGTCATTGATCAGTTTTTCTGTTTCAAGCAGTTCTTCATCTTTCAGTATCGTGTTCACTGTTACATAGATGCGTACGTTGTACAGGTGTGCATACTCTACCAAAGCCCGTATGTCGTCCAATGAATTAGTGGCTGCAGCTCTGGCCCCGAACTTGGGTGCACCTATATAGACGGCATCTGCTCCGTGGTTGACGGCTTCTATGCCACATTCCAGGTTCTTGGCCGGAGCCAGTAATTCGATTCTTCGTTGCTTCTTCATTTACTTTATTTCATCAATGTTATAGGGCGTTTCTTGATATACGAAATAGTTCAGCCAGTTAGAGAAGAGCAGATTGGCATGTGCTCTCCATTTGACGTTTACTCCCTTGTCTGGGTCGTTGTCGATATAGTAGTTCTGTGGCATTTCGATGGGTAGACCTTTGGCTAAATCTCTTTTATATTCTCCATCCAATGTCAAGGGGGAGTATTCGGAATGACCGGTGACGAAGAACTCTCGCCCTTCACGGGCCATCACCATATATACACCGGCTTCTTTAGATTCGGAAAGGAGTGTCAGTTCGGGTACTTTCAGTATATCTTCTTTCCTCACTTCGGTATGTCTGCTGTGGGGTACATAGAACACATCATCGAATCCTCGGAAGATGGGGTGGAGCGGTTGGAGGGATTTATGTTCGAAGATGCCGAACATCTTTTTCGATAAGGGCCACTTGGGTATTCCGTAATGGTAATAAAGTCCGGCTTGTGCTGCCCAACATATATATAGGGTAGAAGTGACGTGTGTACGTGCCCAAGTGAAGATTTCGGTGATTTCCTCCCAATAGCTCACTTCCTCAAATGACATTTGTTCTACGGGTGCTCCCGTGATGATCATGCCGTCATACTTTTCCTGTTTCATCCGTTCGAAGTCCGTATAAAAGGCCTTCATGTGCTCTATGGGTGTGTTCTTAGGCGTATGGCTTTTTATTTTCATGAAGGATATTTCCAACTGTAAGGGGGTGTTGGAGAGGAGTCTGACCAAATCAGTCTCAGTGGTTATCTTTAGTGGCATCAGGTTCAGTACGACAATGCGTAGCGGGCGGATGTCTTGGCGTGTGGCACGTGAGTTGTCGATTACAAATATATTTTCTTTCTTCAGTAGCTCGATGGCCGGAAGTTTATCGGGTAAATTAAGTGGCATAACTTCGTTCTTTTGATTAAATATTCATTTTCCTTGCTGTTTTCTGCCCCAAAGGTAACAAAAAATGGGAATTTTTGGAAAAAAAGTTGGTTTTCATTATTGGTTTTAAAATATTCGCTTATTTTTGCAGCATTTTTGCAATATTTAATAAATATCATGAAAAACTTTATTGTTTATTTTATTGGTGTATTGCTTACTTGGATGGTAATGCAATCTTGTTCCCAAGAGTCCGGATCTGAAGTATTGCCGGGCGATGTACCTATTCAGTTTTCAGTTCGTCTGGAAGCATTGGCCGATGGGCCTGCGACCAAAGTTACCTCAACTGCTTTCGAAGAACACGATCAGATTGGTCTGTTTGCGATGCTGCCTTCTTCTAATTTAAGCGGAAGCAGATACATCGATAATTTGTTGTTGGAAAGTACAGATGGAGTGAATTTTACTCCCCAGCAGATCGTGTATTATCCGGAAGGGAATGCTTCTCTTAATTTTGTCGCTTATTATCCTTATCAAAGCGGAGGAATGTCCGCAGGCAGTTCGGTTATGGAAGTTTCCGTGCTGCCCGACCAAAGTGTGAAGGAAAACTTCTCTCAAAGTGATTTCCTGCTTGCCAAGCGTGAAGGGGTGACCGGCACAACGGAGAATGTGGAACTGGTGTTTGAGCATAAACTTTCTAAACTGAAAATCATACTGACACCGGGCGAAGGCGAAGACTTGGCTTCTATGCGGGCGGATGATCCGCGAATTATTGTGACCGGCATAAAGACTAAAGTTGAGTATAATTTGGAAGGTGAAGCTTTTGATGAACCGTATGAAGCACGCGATGTGGTGGCGTATGGCACATGGGAGGAGAGTGAAGACGGACAAAAACTGATTGGCAAAGAGCTTATCATTGTACCGCAGACACTTAACGGATCCAACCAATCCATCATCATTGAATGGAACGGCCGGATTTATACTTGTTCGATGCCTGCCATTACGATAGGTAGCGGGCAGCAGTGCGAGATAACTATTGAAGTTCAGCAGAAAGCCGACATAACGTTGGGCGGTATCGCAGGAAGCATTACCGGCTGGACGGATACGGAGGGTGGAAGCAGTAACAACGGAGAGGATAATAAGGCCATTTATGTCTCTTCGCTTTCCTTCACTTCGTCGAATATCTATCGGGTCTATAATGCAGGTAGACCGGTGGGAGAAATTTGCAAGGAATATCTTATCTCTGAGGCATTAACTTCGAGAGCCATTGTTTATTATCCGGTGAACAGTCAGACGGACAAGGCGGACTTACAGAAGGGGACCTTGCTTCAGCTTCTGGATACGGATGAGGCCCTTTGTGGAAGTACGATTAGCTGGCCTGAGGGAGAAAGTACTTTCGCTATCCAACAGGAAGAAGACAAGTCCCGTGTGGATAAATTCTATGTAGCGGAAGATGGTACCTACTTGGAAAATAGTTCCGGATTGAATGCCATTGTAGCTGATATAAGCAGTTACCGTATGCGCGATATTCGTGGAGAAGAGGTAAAAGAATATCCTCTGGTGAAGGTCGGCACGCAGTATTGGATGCAGGAAGATTTGCAGACTACTTGCTATCGTGATGGTAGTGCTTTAATAAAAAAGGAGAATTTGGGCGAAGGTGCCGGTTATTTTAATCCGGATGATACAGATCTCTATTTTTATAACGGAGAAGCTGTGTTAGAGGGTGACTTGGCTCCTAAGGGCTGGAAAATACCAACCTCAGATGATTGGGATGTATTGAATACTTATATTAAACAAGATGTTTCAGTTTTGAAAATCGGTATTTGGTCTATTGTAGAAGGTTCGTCTTATCCATCCGAAGTTACTCCTATAACCAATTTGACAGGGTTAAGTATTTATCCGCAAGGAATTTGGATGACAGATGGACATTATAAATATGGAGCACTAAGTGGTTTTTGGAGTATGGATGAAGCAGGTGAGGGACTCGCAAATTCAATTATTTATCTTATTGGGAATAGTAATACTATAGTTGGTTCTGGTGCTAATGTAAAAGATCAGGATTACTATAAAGCCTTATCAATCCGTTGTATTAAAGAATAAAAAGAAATGAAGACAAGTTTGAGTAATAAGCCGTTCATAGGTATCATAGGACTGCTTTGTCTGCTGCTGAATGCATGTGTGAATAGTATTGAAGAGGGGGAAGTCTCACCGGGAAGTACGCCTATGACCTTCTCCGTGAAGATAAATCCGGGTACAAAGATTACGGATAATTCTTTTGATAAAGGAGATGCGGTGGGGTTGTTTGCCATGCTTGCATCGGGTGATATTGCCCAAAGCCGGTATATCGACAACATGCGTCTGGTCTGTGACGGTAGTTCCAATCTGATTCCGGAGCAGGAAATCTTCTATCCGGAAGGAGGGGCCGAGCTGAATCTGGTAAGTTATTATCCTTATGAGGGTGAGGGTATTTCCATGGGAGAATCAACGTTGGAAGTCAGTGTGCAGACCAGTCAGCATACGCAAACGAATCTCTCCCTGTCCGATTTCTTGGTTGCAGAAGTAGACGGGGTTGTCGATGAGGGCGAGCCTATCGAGTTGGACTTCAAGCATAAGTTGATGAAGATTGAAATCGTATTGTCGGCCGGTGAAGATGAAGATATTGATGACATGTTGGATGCGGACCCGTATATTATAGCTTCAGGCTTCAAGACCCAAGCCCGGTATGACTTTCTGACAGGCGAATTCACTGACCTGGATAGGACTGCGGATATTATTCCTTATGGCTCGTGGAAGAAAAGCGGTGAAAAACTGGTTGGCAAAGAATTCATAGTCATTCCTCAGGAGAGTGATGAGGAACAGGCCTTGCAGATGGAGTGGAACGGACGTATCTATACATGTCCTATTCCGGACATGGAGATGGAGAGTAATACGGTTTGTGAGATTAGTATCAATGCTTTCCAGTCGGCCAGCAATACGCTGAGCGCGGCAACAGCCCGGATCAGCGAATGGGAGAACAAGACTGAGACGGAGAGCGATACGGATTATGACCTGTCTACTGTTCGGATTGCCAGTTTGTCTTTCAAGTCTTCCCATATCTATCGGGTACATTATGAAGGTGAGGCGGTGGCCGAGATCTGCAAGGAGTATTTGCTTTCCGAGGATGCTTCATTGGCTTCCGAGGCCATTGTGGTGTATCCGGTGGCGAATGGTGTTTCGGACTTAACCCAAGGTATCGTGTTGGGACTGAAGAATCAAAAAGATTCCATCCACGGAGGTCTGATAGAATGGGATGAATTATCTAACTCATTTACTTATTATGAGGGTGAATCGGCTCCGGTTGATAAGTTTTATATCAATCAAGATGGTGAAATCTGTCTGACTAAACCGAACCGGCCTGCCGATGTGAATGTTGCCGAAGTAACCTTGCGGGATACCCGGGGAGGGACGTTGGAAGTATATCCGGTGGTGAAAATCGGTACGCAATATTGGATGGCTGAAGATTTGCGGGCCACACAATACGCGGGTACCGTGTCGGATAAGCTGGACAAACTGAGTTCATTGAGTGGGGAGCCAGGCTATTTGAAATATTTGGATAGTTATTATTATACCGGCGAGGCTGTTCTGGCAGGCGAATTGGCACCGGACGGTTGGAAAATACCCGACAATGCCGATTTCGCGAAACTGAACCGATATATTCATGAAGATGTTTCCCTGATAAAGGGAGGAACTTGGGAAGCCATTTCTTCAGAGAATGAAATCTGTCCTGTAACCAATTTGACGGGCTTGAATATGCTTCCCAACGGTTTGTATCGGGAAAACGATAAGGGGAAGACTACGCTTTATAATCGTGAGACGGCTGCTTGCTATTGGATGGCCGGCGACGGTCCGCAGACGTTGTCGGACCAGGCAGTCCTGCTGATGTATAGCAGTAATGCCATAAGCACAGGCAGCAATAAGGTGAAGGGGAAAAACTACTATTTGGGGCTGAACATCAGGTGTGTCAAGAAGTAAGGGGATGCATCCGTTCCTTTATCCGCAGTTTCCGTTGGTTGATGGGGTGAGTGTCACCGTAACCGAAGCAGATGGCAATGCTTTGGGAGTCGAGGCCGGCTTCTTGCAGACAGAGCAGCAAGAGGTCCTCCTCCATCAGCCGGGGATGGCGGACATGCCATTCTTCCACCTGTTGGGCATAAATGTTTAGGACAGTTTCTTTCAGTTTCTGTCGGTCGGTGTTGTTCAGCACTTTTTGCTCCTTGCTGCCGCCCACCCATTGCTTGCGATAGGTTTGTACCTTTTTATAAAGGGTGTTTTGGCTGAAGAGCCAGGTCAGCAGGTCCGTTTTCTCCTTGCGCAGGTTTTCAATGAGAACTTCGCGCTTCTTGATTTCCTCTTCTCGCTTTTGGGCCTCTTCGCCCTTTTCTTGCCGCAAGAGGGCGATGATGGTTTCGTTATCCTCAATGATTGTCTGCATGGCCAGTTGCTTTTTCTCGGCGTCCGCCAATTGCCGCTCTGTTTCCTGTTGTTGCCGCTTTTTCTTCATCAGTCTGTGGCGGAAATAGAAAAACAGTCCTATGATTAGGAAGGAAGCCACCCCTATGATGCGCTCTTGCCTTTGCTCAGCTTTAAGTTGTTCCCTCTGTACTCTCAGGTCAGATTTGTTTTTATAGGCCATCCGTTCGATGGTGGTGGACTGTTCAGAATAGATCAGGCTGTCGGCATAGTCGATGTAGGCCCATAGGTAAGGATTGGCAGCCCGATAGTTTCCACTTTCTTCTTCCAGCTGAGCCAAATCCAAAAGAGCTAAATTACGACCTTGAAATGTTGTATCAGTTTGACATTGATGCAGGTAAAACAAAGCACTGTCACGCATTGCTTCATCCACAGCAAGCTGTGCTCCTATATTATAATAACAATTTCCTTTCGGTGCAGTAGCCGGCAGCATACGAAGTGCCCATCGCCCATAATATAAGGCTGAGTCATTATTATCAGTGAAATCATCAAAATGAATACTCATAGACAATAAAATCGAAGCGATGACAAGGGAGTCCTTGGATGCAAATGCATGAGCCAAAGCTTCACGTTGAATAAAGAAAGTGGAGTCTTGTTGTTCTTTAACCGCATAATAGGCGGAAATACGATCTAAAGCAATAGCCTTATCTTTATCCGTATTACAATATTCGTATAGTTGTCGAAACTTTTCAATAGCAACTTCATAATTAGCAAAATAAGCATAGAGATTACCCAACGAACTAAGCACATGCCGTCGCGTTTCCACCTCATCGGGAAAACGCTCGGTCAGCAACAACGCTTCTTGCAACAGACGAGTAGCTTCTTTCGCATTACCCATCTCCTCCTCCAAGCGTCCTTTGTAGAGCAGTGTCATGGCCCGTTCGGGGCTGGGCTTCTCGTAATACATCAAGGCTACATTCAGTAACGAGTCGCAGGGATACAAAGGCTTGACGCATTTACTGGTAGCTTACGTCAGCAGCAAGGCATAGCGGGCCACGTCTTTTCGCTGCATTTGGGCCGGACATAAACCCTGTAATAAGTGCCACGCGCTGTCAGGATGTACATTCAGCCATGCTTCGGCTTGTTGAAATATGTGGTCGGTCTGCTTGTTGGTGTGGCAGGCTGTTAATAAAATTAAAAGTTCCAGTAAAATGATAACACGTAATTTCATGTCGTAGTCGTTTCATTTTAATAATAGTGACAAAAGTACTACTTTCTTCGTAATAACATTGCTTATTAATATGAAATTCGAATTATATCTTTATTACAAACCTGGGGTTTAGGGGTTCTAAACAGGCTCTTGGCTTTCCTAAACCAATGGTTTACGGCTCGTAAAGTGTGGGTTGGCACTTGGAAAACATACTATCTGGGGGACGAAAACAAAGTATGTTATCAGCAATAACAAGGTATGTTAGCGGTCGGCTCATTAGATGTTATTCGGTGAAATATGCGATAATGCGTATTCTTCATTCTTAATTCTTCATTAAAATAGCTTTCACGCCTTCACCTGCTTATAACTGGCTGATAGTTAGTTTGATGTGGTGAAACATTCATCTTTCACGCTTCTTTCATACGATGTTAGATAGCTTCCTGAAAGACAAGAAGTGGAATTTAATGGCTCCCGAAATACAAGTGTGACTGTCTGATTTTTCATTCGCCTGAAAAACAGCTATTTGTGAAAATGAAGTGTGACTGTCATTATTTTCTTATCTCCTTGGTACCCCCTAACTTTGCGGCATAAAATGAATCAAAAAACTATGTATTTATGAACACAAAATTACTTTGGTTTGCGTTGGCTCTTCTCTTCTTCTTGCCAGCGACTTTGGAAGCTAAAAAGAAGAGAGTAAATAAAACATTTCAAAAAAGCTATCCTATTATTACTCGCGTCCCGATGGACTTCGACTTTACGGTGGAAGATACGGATGGAGTATTACAGATCGTATTTATTGGTTCTTTGTATGAGGCCGATGTTGTGGTAACCGACAAGAATGGAACAGTCGTATGGGAAGAGACTTCGACCTCTATCTATGAGGGTAAAACGGTTTGTATTCCGAATGCGGATGATTATCCGTATGCGTTGGAGATTACTTCGCCCGTCATGGATGTATCGGGGGAGATCACTTTGGAGGAAGATTAGCTAATCAATTCGGAATAAACATATATATTTGCAGCGGGATTAGGGAGAAATAAAAAACTAATCCCCGTTGTACAAAGAAGTAACTTAACAGGAAAGAAACATGAAAAGATTATTGACAGTTATTACATGGATGCTGGTGGCTATGGCTGCCCATGCACAATTTTATGCGGGAGGTTCACTGGGTGTAACCACGCTTTCTACCAAACAGGATGGAACGTCGCATACTAACGCGACGTACATCATTGCTCCTGAAATAGGTTTCCGATTTAACCGCATCCTTTCGGCAGGTGTGTCCGGCGGGGTGCAGTATACGGTAATTGGCGGAGGAGATGATATAGCCGTTTACGACCTGAGTCCTTATCTTCGTACGACCTTTGCCCATGTCAGCCGCGTACATTTTTTTACCGATGTTGCTTTTAGCTATCAACGCACCCACAGCGGTGCGTATGATACATCAGTCAACGGATGGGCACTTTCGTTGAATCCCGGTCTGCTGGTAGATCTCTCGAAACACGTCCAGCTGATGGGGCGTGCCTCGCTTTTCCAATATGCTCAGTCGGGAAAAGATGAATATAAGGTGAAACAGACCGGATTTTCCATACCGACGGCTCTTGCAATAGGTGTTTTTTATCATTTCTGAGAGTTCGTCGCAGGCATCGCTCTTGTTCCATCCTTCGAACTTCGGAGAAGTTCTCCTTTAAGTAACTGTTGGTGGAGCGAGAGCGACACCTGCGGCACGCAAGCAAAACAAAGGAGAAGTCTGCTTTATCCGCTTTTATTTACCTATAAATACAATACGTTATGAGAATTTATGTTATAGTATCTGTTTTATTAATTTCGTGTTTGCTCTTTTCTTGTAGTGATGAAATAACAGAACCTGTTTTAGAGAATGTTACAACCATTGATGAAGATGATGGTTTAGTTGCTTATCCTAAGCAAATGGCAAATACGCGGAGCTTATCTATTGAGCAAAACTGGGAAAAATGGAAGAAAGTAAAATTGGCAGGTACACAAGATGGGGATTCTGTATATGTTCCATGGAACCCCTATGTGTCAGCAGGTTCTGTACCTCTCGACGTTTGTAGAGATATTAAAGCGTCAGATGGTTGGGATCTTATAGCTCATACAGTCAATGGATATGGTGAAGATGGGATGAACTATATTGTATTCCATAATAAATATACGGGAATATTGAAAGTGTTCTATTACCTAAAAGCTGAACATTCGGGGCTTCAAAACACGGCTATTTGGGAAGTTAAGTTTTTAGTACCTACATCCTGTATGGCGTTTTCTGAAAGATATGCACAATTGTCTACTCTGAAAGAAACAAGAAAAGTTTATGTGGGAAATCTCGTTGATACCAATTCAAAAGGATATACACCGGGATGGAACTGCTTTCAAATAGAATTGGCATACGATCCGGAACTGGAAGATGGAGTTCTACAGATTTCTCCAACATCCATGAGTGAATCAGAATTACGCTTTGATGGTGGGTTGGAAGCAAATACGGATGGGTTGATAATTACTGCTAATGAATCCAACGTTTTAGATGGAGGTGTGAAGGCTACTGCAAATTATGTAGGAAAAGGTGCTGAAAAATGGGCGGAAAATGCTGTAGAGAAAGGATTGTTTGGTAAAATCAATACCCTTATTGTAAAAGGTGCAGGAAGCTTGGTTCAAGCTGGAATCAGCAAACTGTTAGGTTCATTTGTCGGTGGATTTAATCAGAAACAAGAAACTACTCAAACTGTACAATTGAAAACGAGTGGGACAATAACGTTAAACGGAAAAATCCTTGAACCTGGAACAGGTATAGGGCAACCCGTTAAAATATCTTTGGATAAAAACAAAGTGGGACGGTTAGGAGTCTGGAGTTTAAAAGATATGCCAACATTGTTCTTGCAACCTTTTGGGGTACATGCTGGACAACATCCAGTGCTTGAATATGTTCAACTCTATAATATCCAAACGCCTTATGCATCCCCGACAGACTTGAAAGATAAATTGAACATTAATCCAGAATGTCTTTCATCAGTGGAACGGTATGAAATCACAGGTACTGTGTATGAGATAGGTGAGATTGTCGCATATGATGTTTTAGGTAAAAAATATAGTCCGGTAGCCTACGAATTCGGAAGTAACAGTACACACTTGTATGTGGGTACATATAGTCCTAGAGATATATTACCCGGAGTAGTATTAAAAGATCAAAATGGAACAGATTTAGTTAATTTTGAAGCAAATGCTCCTATCGAAGCTTATATACCTAATACACTCAATGGGGAACCGGGAGCACAACCGGATTTTACATTTGATTCTAAATATATTGTAGTCGTAAATCTCAAACTATTCCTAAAGAATCAGAATATCATAGAATCGACACATACTTTTATTCCCACAGAATTTGAATGGGATTACAGTTTGTCCCCTGGGATTTACTACTATTCTTATCCGTATATACCGATTGAAGTAAATTGTTTGGCACCTATAACAATAAATATGGATAGTTTGCGGTCAAAGGTTTTACTTCCGAGGGACAGCATACAACCATAATAATCAAAAAGCTATGGAAATAATAGGAAGATACGGGAAAAAATAATAATTTTGTTCTATACATGATTTACTAACTAAAAGACAATTAATGACCATGAAAAGAGTGAGTTTTTGGAGTTCGCTTGTATGCTTGATACTCACAGGGATTTGCAGTGCGTGCAGTAATGAGGATGAACCTGTCGTACAGTTGATGGATCCGCAAGAAATGTGTAATAACAATCAATGGTATCCTCAGGACCAGACGGTTCTGCAATGGAATGAAGAAACCGTTCAGGCACGAGTGGGTTTCCTACCGACAGAAGAGGACACTACTCAACTGAAGATAGTGGTATCGGGGACGAAGCCGGGACGTTTGGAAACCCATGGACATTCGTGGACCATCCATTATTTGGAAGTTCCGATAGAGACCGTGCCGGGTGAATCGGAAATCCACTTTAACGGGCAAGAAACGACCTCCGCATACGATTTGTCCGTACAGGGTGTCTATACCGAAAAGTCCGTAGACATTCAGTGTGTATACAAAGTGACCGGAGGGATTCAGACGGAAATTCCTTATGTTCTTCTTTTAGACAAAGAACATGTGCAGTGGAAATACGACAACTGGAGCGGCACAGTGGAATGGGACGGGCAAACTTATACGAAGACCTATTTCGCCCGGCAAACGTGGGAAAAGATAATCGGGCGCATGTCGCAGGAAGTCACTGCCGTCCAGATGCTTTTTCATGCCAACGGATACTTGGACATGGCTTTGCAATATGCTTCTGAGACAGACTTCACTCCTTGGATGACTGTCCGTTATTGGTATACCGAAGACCATCAGATGTGTTGGGAATTGACTTACGAACAAGAAAATCAATTCTATGACCAATGGACAGGCCATCCCTCCATATATTTATCTCCTTTTTTACCTTATAGTAACAGCGAATCCCAGTTGCTTTATTTCGAGTACGAAACGGCAGACTCCTATTTATCTTTCAACGTACATCCGTTTGTCGAAGATGACCTTCTTCTAATGTATATGAAAGCTAAAGGCTTGGAAGGCTTGACGGAGAAAGAACAAGAGGAATTGGCCCTTCTTGGCACGCTCATACGTGGAATGGATAATGACACAGATTATATCGTTTACTATCCTCCTATCATTCAAATGAAAGCAGATAAGGTGGAATAATACGGTTTGGGCATTAAATCACTATAGGCATCGCTCTTGCTTCATTCTTCGAACTTCGGAGAAGTTCTCCTTTAAGTAACCGTTGGTGGAGCGAGAGCGACACCTGCGGTACGTTTCCTATTCCACCAACCACTTTTCAATGTTCCGGGTTTGGGTGCTGAAGTTCACCCCAATCTTGAACAACTTCCGCTTGTCCGAAGCGAATGGCAAGGCATAGCCCTTCTCATGAATTTGCCGGAGGGCTTCTTCGGCCGTGCCTTCCAGCTTGAATTCCATCACATAGACGTAGCGGTCGGTCTGCAACACTAAGTCAATCCGGCCTCGCGAAGTGTGGTATTCCGCACGGACATAGAAACCGACAATCTTAAAGATGATGAAAAGTACGTTCTGGTAGTGAAGCTCCACGTCGCGAATCAGTTCGTAAGGCGTATCGGCCAAGAAACTTTGCAGCCGCCGGAAGAATCCGTCCACATCGCCACCTCGGATTTCCCGCACAAAATGCTG
>CALUOT010000047.1 GCA_944322355.1 uncultured Bacteroides sp.
GAAAAAGTAGTAGGACGATATAAAGCAATCATTAGAACCATTTCAGGCGTGTATTCATCAGAAAGCAAAAATGATCCGGACTTTGCCAAAGCTTGTGAATTGGCTGAGAAGTTCGCTAAGAAGGAAGGTCGCCAGCCCCGTATTATGGTGGCCAAGATGGGCCAGGACGGTCACGACCGTGGTGCCAAAGTAGTAGCAACCGGCTATGCAGACTGTGGTTTCGATGTAGATATGGGACCGCTATTCCAGACACCGGCCGAAGCAGCCCGCGAGGCAGTGGAAAACGACGTGCATGCCATCGGCGTATCTTCCTTGGCAGCCGGACATAAGACGCTGGTACCTCAACTGATCGAAGAACTCAAGAAGCTGGGACGTGAAGACATCGTCGTATTTGCCGGAGGTGTTATTCCCGTACAGGACTATGACTTCTTGTACAAAGCCGGTGTAGCAGCCATTTTCGGACCGGGAACTCCGGTGGCGCGGGCTGCGTGCCAGATTCTTGAAATCCTCATGGATGAAGAATAATCACCAGATTATAGTCTACTCACAAAAAAACCGGAAGCCTAACTTCCGGTTTTTTTGTGTATATAACTCTTACGCTTTTATTTCACTTCCAGAATGACCTCTGCCCGTTTCAACAACGGAGAAGTAAAGACGATGCGGACAGAACCGGTAGCAGCTTTGTCGCGCTGTACATAAGCCAGCAGACGTCCCATGTGGACACGCTGACGGTCATCCCGATGTTCGGACATATCTGAGTTGTCTCCATTCTCCAAACCCAGCAGACGGGCAGGACCTTCCACCCGACATGTAATCTCATTGTCAGCTAACTTCACGGGCAGACCATTCTCATCCACCACTTCTACGATGATATGAGCTACGGAACGTTCCGCATTCAGCGTTTCATAATCGGCCTTGGCACGCAAAGCATAAGGACGTCCGGTTGTCTGAAGTTTATAGCTCGAGAGTACCAGACCGCTTGCGTCACAACCTTCAGCCACCAGTTCACCAGCTTCATAAGGAATATCCCAATAGATAATACCACTCTTGTCGTCGTAAGGTTTCAGAGCACCTACTTCCTTGCCATTCAGCATCAAGCGGGCCTGCGGAGCATTGGTATAACATACGACACGGATTTCCTGTCCCGGCTCGTAGTTCCAGATATCCCAGGCATCGGGCGACACCCAACGGTTCTTCGGATAGGTTCCGGCATAAGTCACCGGTTCGTCTTTCCACATTGTAGCGCGGAACCATGCACGAGGTTTTGGCAGACTGGCAAAATCCAGCAATCCCGTGCCCAATCCGCGCGACGGCCATGCGCCTGCCTCGCCCAAGTAATCAGTTCCCGTCCAGATGAACTGACCAAAGATAAAATCACGGTCGCGCACGGCATGCCAGGTGTCAATGCCCGATCCCGTTTCACTTCCGTAAATAATGCGGTCGGGATACGTGGCATGGTCTTCGTCATACCGATTTTCCGTATAATTATAGCCTACAACATCTACTGCCTCGGGATAAGCCGTCTGGTTAGACATCACTACACCAGCCAAGGCACCAGTCACGGGACGACTGGTATCCACGGCACGAACGCAAGCCGCCAGTTTCTGGGCGATAACTCCGATACGCATGGCATCCGGCGCATCGGGCTTGTAACCGCCGAACATGGGCTGGTTGATGGTTGTTCCATCCAATACAGGATGTGAGTAAGGATCGTTGGGATAATCCACCTCATTGCCTATGCTCCACAGGAATACGCTGGGGTGGTTACGGTCGCGGCGCACCATGTCGGTCACGTCACGCTCTATCCATTCTTCGAAGAAGTCATAGGAACCTTGAAAACCCGGCTCCCCCTTGTTCCAACCCTTAATCCACTTGCGCTTTGGAAACTCCCATTCGTCCGAAGCCTCGTCCATCACCAGCAACCCCAAACGGTCGCACAAATCATACAACACAGGTGCCTGAGGGTTATGGCTTAAGCGAATGGCATTTACGCCGATATAATTTTTCAGGTTGAGTAAACGGCGCTCCCAGACTTCAGGAGGAACCACGGCACCCAACACGCCGGCATCGTGATGCAGGCAAACGCCTTTCACCTTGATCCAACGACCGTTGAGCGCAAAACCTTTATTGGCATCGAACTCTAACGTACGCAGACCGACAGGAGTATCACAGGCATCTATCTTCCGCCCGTCAGCCCACAGTTCCGTACGCAGTGTATATAAATATGGTGTATCGAGGTCCCAACGTTTCGGCTGACTGACGTGCAGGGTCAGCGTCTGTTTGGTCAGGCCGACTTTCCTATCAGACACCCGACGCGTAGCCTGAGCCACTTGCTTGCCGTCTGCATCCAACAGCGTCGCCTTTACCTCCAACTTGCCTTGGGCATCCACATGTTTCTCCACCTCAGCCTCTACGGCAATAGTAGCTTTCCGGTCGGTCAGCGAAGTAGCCTGCCAGCCTATTCCCCATTGGGCAAAGTGTACATCGCCAGCCGACACCATCCACACATCGCGATAGATACCGGAACCCGTATACCAACGGGAGTCGGCATAACGACTGTGGTCCACACGCACTGCCAATACGTTGTCCCCTTCTTTCAGATAAGGAGTCATGTCATACAGGAAAGAGATGTAGCCGTTCGGTCGTTTGCCTAACAAATGACCGTTCAGATAGACTTCACTCCGGTTATACACGCCTTCAAAATAGATATAATGATGCGTGTTTTGTTTATCGGTCACTGAGAAATGCTTCCGATACCAGCCAATCCCTCCGGGCAAGTAACCGGTGCAACTGGCCAGATCGGGCGAAAGTTGTCCTTCGATGGACCAGTCGTGGGGCAATGTCAAACTGCGCCACTTACTGTCATCGTAACTATTCTGTCGATACGTGGAATCGTCTTTCAGTTGGAAGAGCCATCCATCATTAAACTTCTGCGCCTGTCCGAACGACACTTGCGCCTGCAAAGGAGTTGCCAGACAAAGAACTAACAGCCCCACTAAATTTACTATCAGTCTATTCATAAGTAAAAGGTTAATTCAAATCATAAACCACGGTTGTTACACTGCCGGCATCCAGATAGACCGTACCATCCGAAGCCAACACCTTTTCCTGTAAATTCTTGGTCGCCGAAGTGGTGTATGTAGTAATGGAGCGTGGTGTGCTGCTCCAGCCCTCGTGCGTTTCGTCCAAGCGGACTGCCTTGTCAGACAGGTTGGAATAAACAGCTACAATCTGTTTCCCGTCTGCCGAAATCCAGGCCGAACCAAAGAAATTATGCACTTCGTTCAAAGTCAGGCCAATCCGCTTATAGCCCGGACGAATGAAACGGCTATAGTTACCCAATACCCACAACGTAGGAGTAGCGCGATACGTACCTTCCTGGGCTATCATGCTGACATCACCCCAACCGCCATCCCAGCCTGTGGGTTCCAAGGCAATGAGCAGGAAACGGTTTTTATGTCCGGTGCGATACGCATCCATAGCCACCCAATAACTCCACGAAGTTACTCCGGCCACCGTCAGGTCGTTGTATATCACCTTCGACATATACAGAGCAATATCCATCTCGGTAGCTGCATCAAAGCCAGAAAATTCTGATGTACTATAATGACTGGGATCAGCGTCCAACATACTCCACTCGCTTTGCCAAACTTCCAACCCATAGTTAGCTGCATGTTGTGCCAATTGCTGACGTACACTGCGCATACCGTCCCACGAACCATCCGTCCAGTAACTATGTCCGCATATCAGGTTGTCCACATGCGACAGGTCGCCCACATACGTATCCGAAGCAGTATCAAAGAAAGCCGCCATCACTTGGCTCCGATCCTCGCCATCCTTCAGTTTATAAAGATATTCCCAGTCGGCTGCCTCTGCCAACAGAATATTCGTTTGTGAAAGGCCGCGTTCGGTCAGGGTTCCATCCAGCTCCCGAGCCAACCGGGCCACTTCAGCATTCGTCCAGCCACTACCTTCCTGATCTACGCCGTTCCACTCATACTGCGGTTCGTTGACAGGAGATATATGGGTGACGTTATAGCCTTCTTGTATATAATGCTGTGCCACATCAGCCAGGTAGGCAGCAAAGTCATCGTAGCAATCCTCCTTCAAGTTGGACGAATGCCCGCTGTCCGAACGGCCTTGCCCGTTGCGGGTATACTGCACGGGAGGCGTATTGCTGAACAAGATAAAGTTATCGCATCCCAAGTCACGGGCACGTTGCATAAAGTAACGCTGCCCTTCACATTTGGTCCAGTCCAAGGTTCCGTCGTTCGTCAGGTAAGACTCAGCTCGGCGCGATGTCTGGGTAATGCCGCTTGCATCGCCTTGTTCCATCGAACCGCCTCCCAGATTGACACGCCAGAAAGAAAGGCCGATACCTTGCGGCTGCCCGTCTGTGATCTCGGATGAAAACAACAATTCGGAAATAGCTTCTCGACTACCTGTCCACGAACTACCCACAAAAGCAGGTGTCCAGCAATCGGAAGCACCGAATCCGGTCATAGTCTGGTAAGTCTGACCAGCATTAATCGTCACCAACTTGGCCACACTGACTTCCGGCACATCGGGATCAGGTTCCGGTTCCGGATTCACGTTTGGATTGTCATCGCTACAGGCTGTGAGACCTAACAGCAAAGAAGAGAAAAGAAAAAATTTCAGTTTCATGGTTCAAAGATAAGAATAAGTAATTAATCCTATTTAGTTTATACGATGTTCGCCCTCGACACTTGTCATTCTGAGCAAAGCGAAGAATCTCCCGCACGCGCTAAGAGATGCTTCACTACGTTCAGCATGACAGCCGCCTCTCAGCTTAGCCGCTGGTGAGTGAAATGAGCCTGCGGTGATAGTAGAACCGAAGGTTCGTTACGCTCACCAATCACTAAGCATCGTTGAAACCTTCGGGGCTCTGTACACAAAATTGTAAGCATTTTTACCCATTCGGATAATGCTTCCTCCACACCCGCTCAGAACATATTCTGAGAGGGGTGCCGGAAGGTTACTAACATTCGGGCCGAAGGTTACTAACATTCGCCCTCTATGTTACTAACATTCGGGGCTTAGGGTTTAAACCTTCTTTCTGACAGGTCAGGATACCCGCTCCATTTGTAAATATTTAAATACAAATCCATTATAAAAAAACCGCGGGCAATCCGTCCGAACTACCCGCGGCAAGCATCTATTGTTAACCCTAACCTATTGAAAAGAGGTGCTTAATTCCATCCCGGGTTTTGCTCAATAGAACCATTGGACATGGTGATTTCATACAGAGGAATCGGGAATACCAAGTCGCGGTTCACATCGAACGATATACCCTTATCGCTAGCTTCACCTTGGTTAGCCCATTCCATCGGATCACGGGTAGCCTCATCCAAGTTCCATCTAACGAAAGTACCAGTCGGACCCAGTAAGTTAGCAATTACCTTTTGATCGTTCTGATCTGTCCAACGACGGATATCATACAAACGGTTCTGCTCGAAAGCCAACTCCAAGCGACGCTCCAAACGGATGGCATTACGCAAGTCCCAACCACTGGAAGTAACCGGCGCCAAGTCTACACGGGCACGTACCTGATTCAAAGCATCACGGGCAGCAGCATCATCACCCAGTTCGTTGCAAACCTCGGCATACATCAGCAATACATCAGCATAACGCAACAAGCGGTGATTCAACGGGCTCTTATCCGTATTATATATTTCAGGACGATCAGCCAAAGGCAAGAAATATTTACGGATGATACGAGCCGACTTATGCTGAGCAGGATCAATAATGTAGCAGTTCTCATCCCATCCATATTGCTCTATCAACTCCTGCGCATTAGACACTGTAGAATTGTTCTCCACAAATGTTTCAAATTGGTCTTCACCGGCAATTTCTGTACAACCGGCCTTGATAATAGTCCAACGCAGACGCTCCGTATCACCGGCATCAATGTAAGCCTGTTCCAAATTTGCCGTAGGCTGACACCAACTCCAACCATCACCGGGACCGTTACGGGCACCAGTCACCGTAGCCAATGAACCACCCACAGCCTGAACTGCATCATATTCATACTGAATCTCGAACAAACTTTCTACGCTGTTATCATACTCTAAGTCCCATACCTGTCCAAACTCCGGCAATAACTGATATTCCCCTTCGTTGATAACGGTCTGGAGGACATCATGGGCCTCCTGCCATTTTTCCTGATACAGATAAACTTTACCTAATAAGCCTAATGCTGCCCCACGAGTCGCATGCCCAACTACAGCCGCACTGCGTTGCGGTAATATTTCAGCCGCAGCCTGCAAATCCGCTTCAATGAAAGCGTACACTTCTTCAGCCGTAGCACGGGTTACGCCCTCGACTTCTTCCGGCAAAACGTAACTGGTCATCAAAGGAACGCCACCGAAATTGCGAACCAGTTCAAAGTAATAAAAACCACGCAGGAAACGGGCTTCAGCCACCAAACGGTCACGAGTTTCCGTGTCTTGAGTATCTACCGTAGCGATGCGGTCGATGGCAATGTTGCAGCGCAAGATTCCCTTGTAACGATATTGCCAAAAGTTGGAAATAGGACCGTTGCTGGCACCGTTACCTTGATAGTGAGCCAACGAGATGTAGTCGCTCTGGCTTTGGGTCGTATTACCCATCCAAGCATCGTCGCTACACATTTCTGAAAGCAACCATACTGTATTAATCTGCCACCAGCCACCGTATGTCAAGGCCTGGTAGCAACCTACCATGTAGGATTCACATTCTTCTATGGACTGAAAATAAGTGTCCAAGTTCTGTTGTCCACGTACCGGTTCGGTCAAAAAGTCTTCGCACGAAGTCGTAAACATTAACGTGGCAACCAGAGTTATTATTGCAAATATTTGTTTCATAGCCATTAAAGATTAGAATTTGAAATCTATACCAAACAAGAATGTACGCGGATTCGGATAAGCCACGTTGTCGATACCTGTATTGATGGCACTACCGGAACTATCCGTTGTACCATCCACCATCGGACGTTCGGGATCCATACCAGAGTACCCCGTGATGGTAAACGGATTCTGAGCCGAGAACGAGATGCGCAAATCCGCACCGCCTACCCATTGCTTCGGTAATGTATAACCAATCTGCAACAATTTGCAACGCAAGTACGAACCGTCTTCTACATAGAAACTGGACACACGCTGGTAGTTCAAGTTCAAGTCGCTGTAAGACAAACGCGGGATATCGTAACTGGTTCCTTCTCCGTGCCATGCTTTCTCCAATGTACCGGCCCAGACATTCTGTCCGTTCGCCCCGGAATAACGTCCGCGGGTCGTGTTGTAGATGTCATTGCCAAAGGTACCATAGAAGTTGGCGGCAAAGTCGATGTTCTTGTAACGCAGCCCGATGTTCAGACCCATCATCAAGTCGGGATAGGGATTACCAATGAAATCCTTATCGTTAGCATCCAATACCCCATTATGGTCTCTATCCACGAAACGGATGTCACCCGGCTGTGCATTTGGTTGAATCAACGTACCATGTTCATCGGTATGCGCATACACTTCTTCCCAATTCTGGAAAATACCGTCGGCCACATATCCATAGAAACGGGAAATCAAACCGCCGTCCTCGTTGCGGATAATCTGGTCACTGTTGAAACCGCCCACATTAATAGGACCGTCACCGGAGAATTTAATTGCTTTGTTACGAACCGCAGAAAGGTTCAGGCCGATGTCATACGAGAAATCTTCACCTACTTGGTCACGCCAAGTCAGTCCTAATTCCCAACCACGGGCCTGCATGCTACCGATATTCATCCACACCTGACTATTCCAGTTTTCATAACCTAATGCCAGAATATTCTGTTTCTGATAGAGCATATCGCTAGATTTTTTCTGGAAGTATTCGAAAGTCACACCCAGACGGGAATCCAAAAATGACATATCCACACCTACGTTCCAGTCTTCTACCGTTTCCCATTTCAACTGGTTGTTACCGATGGTCGACACAAAATAACCGTTGGCCACGGTACCGCCATAATAATATTGGGTCGCACTCAGCAAAGTCATAGTCGCATTATTGCTGATATTCTGGTTACCTACACGTCCCCAACCACCACGAAGTTTCAAATCACTGAAAATCTTCTGATCTTCCATGAAGCTTTCACTGATAACACGCCAAGAAGCTGATACCGAAGGGAATAAAGCATACTTGTTACCTTCGGGGAAACGGGAAGAACCATCCGCACGGAGCGAAGCAGATATGTAGTAACGATTATCGTAATTGTACATCACACGTCCCAAGAACGAAACCAATGTATTATATGATGTTTCACCATAACCTTCCTGCGAATCCAGCGTACCGGCATTGACTTCTTGCATGATGTCCGAGTTATTCGGAATATCGTCACGATTAGCTTGCGTATTGAACCAAGCGAAACGCTCTGCCGTGAAACCGGCCATCACATTCAGGTTATGCTTTTCCGCAAACGTATCAATATAAGTGGCCGTGTTCGTCCAGTTCCAGTCCAGCCATTCCTGAGACTGACGTCCAATCTGGCTTAACGTTGACTGCTCCAATGCATCAATATAGAACTCCGGCGTAAACGAATCCGAACGGCGGTAGTGTGCATTGGCACCGAATTGGGTACGCAATGTCAATTCCTCAATCGGATTAATTTGCAGATAACCGTTCAAGATAGCACCCATCTCGCGTGAATGGTTGCTTGAGCGGGCTACCGTACCGGCAGGATTCCATTCTTGGTTGTTGTAGGAACGCTGATAATTATTATACTCGTTGTCCACCCACTGATCCTGTGGCTTGAATACCGGCGTGGTCGGGTCCATCGCCATAGCAGCGGAGAACACATTGGGCGTATCGTCCCAAGACTCTACGCGGGGAGCAATGTCCACACCCATCTTTACATACTTGTTGAATGTATATTCGGTATTCAGACGGATATTAATTTTATCCCAATAACCGGCATCAAACTGCGAATTGTTCTTATAGTAACCCAAGCTGAAATTATAAACCAACTTATCCGAACCACCAGATACACTTAGCGCATAGTTCTGTACCAAGGCCGTTTTGTTCACCACCGTGTCCCACCAGTCTGTACCACCGGGATTCGTTGTGGCACCCATATCGTTCCAGTTGGAAGCCAATCCATCGTTTGTGTAACGCGTATTATACATTTCTTTGTATTCAGCAGCCCCTGCGATATCGGGTTTCGCTACTGTTTGGAAACCGACTGAAGCATTAAAGTTGATATTAGTCTTTCCAGCACGTCCTTTCTTGGTCGTGATCAAGATAACACCGTTTGACGCACGCGTACCATAGATAGCGGCTGCCGAAGCATCCTTCAACACTTCCATAGATTGGATGTCGTTACTATTCAGAAAGTTGATGTTGCCACTGATAGGCATACCATCTACTACATACAAAGGGTCAGTACCATTAACGGTTGTTACACCACGAATCAACACCTTAGGTGTAGCGCCCGGACCACCACCACTGGTAATCTGTACACCATTGACTTTACCTTGCAGGGCATCCATGGCATTACCGGTCACCGATTGCGTGATTTCATCCCCCTTTACCGTAGCAATAGAACTGGTCAAATCGCTCTTCTTAACGGCACCATAACCAATTACTACCACTTCATCCAAAAACTCGGTAGCTTCTTTCAATACCACATTAATAGTAGTCTGCCCGTTTACCGCAATCTCTTGCGATTCGTAACCGATGGACGAGAATACCAATGTCGCATCAGAAGGAACATTTGCTAACGTATAATCACCATCCAACCCCGTAATGGTACCTGTTCCGGCACCTTTCACTTGTATGGTAGCTCCAATCATCGGCAGATTATCTGTAGCCGATGTCACCACACCTTTCACTGTAATCTGCTGAGCAAAGCCACAGAGACTAATCAGTGCAAAGCAACATAAAAATAACAGTTGTTTCATATCTTCGATCTAATGTTACAAATTATCAATTAGCAGGAACAATCTTACCACGTCCTAAATGGGCATCAAACTCAAAGCGATAGTTACCACCCACAGTAACAGTAGGCTTCACCCAGTTGTCACCTACCACTGTACCGTCTTCCCAACGCTGGTTGGTCCCTTCCCAATTCGGATTCACATCGTTCTTCTTACTGAAGTAGCCGAATTTCTCCGGATTGGCCGAATCATCGCAACGCCATTCCACATGATCCCACCAACCATCGGGGTGATAATTGGAAATAATGAAATTCATTTCTTCGCCAGCTTCCAGCGTCCAAGTACCTTCAGTAGGATAATAGAACAGGTGTGGATTATTAGCATCTTGTTCAAACAAATGATTTCCAGCATCCTGAGGAGATCCACCCCACCCGATAAAGAAATCGATGTACTCTGTTCCATTCTCCCAACGGTCAAAACATTGGGTCCCATACGTATAATGTCCCATTGGACTCGTAGCCTCCGACACCGGATAAGTGCGCATACTATAAGTCAAATCAAGCACATTAATGTCGATTTCATAATAAACGCCAGCTTCTTCCAGCACAATCGGCTGTGCCGTTTCAGGATCATACGTCAACTTCGTATTGTCGTTCGGGTCAAGACCAAAGCAAATCGGCGTAAAGTCAGTCTTCTGCGGGAGGAAGAAGATTTCAGTACCGGCAGCCTTGTTATAATAGCGAGCACGATATTGATATTCTGCCGGATGATTAATGAGCATTGGGACACCGAATACATCGCTGTTCAATTCGGCTGTTGTTGCCACATCTGCCAAATACATCTTGGGGAAATTTTGCATTTCGGATACACTGATAGTGCTGGTCCTTGTTTCCTCATTTCCGACCCTATCCACTGCAGTCACTGTCATTTCATAAGTAGCCTCCTCACTGGGGAATGTAATACGCTGTGAGACATCTAATGAAGTTTGTCCATTTGCTGGAATTTCGAAGTTCTCAAATCCAACCAAACCTGGAATGTTAATCACAACATAGTCTAATGCCCGGTCATCCGTTACTGAAAAGTTCAGCGTAAAACCAGTTTCAGCAGCAATCAACACCGTCAATTCACTAGATGGAGAAACTGTAAATACCGGATTTTCAAAATCACCATCCATTGTTACCAAAACATCTTGCGATACCTGTCGACCACCTACATCGGTCACTGTCACCGTCACCGTAAAGCTTTCGCCCAATTCCTCCCGAGATAAGCTATAAGAATAACTCAAATCATAGGAAGTCTGAGGTTCTCCATAGATTTCGATCAAATCAATGGTTTTGTTCAGATACAAATCGGCACATCGCAGACTGATGGAAGAAATACCATCCGCATCCGTCAATGTACCTTCAATCGTAAAAGTACGACCGGCTGCCGACTGAATATGATCGGTCGTCAACGCCATAGCCGGATTCTGCCCATCCACATCGGGATAGCCATCATCATCGCTACAAGCGGTAGTACACAAAGCGAGCGAAAGAAATGCCCAGAAAGTGGCATTGAAAAAATGCTTCTTCATAAGATACTATCTTTTAATGTTAAACAAAAAGTTACTTAAAATTTGCTGTTCATACGAATCAGCTATGCAAAAATAGGTAAAAGAATCCTTCATTAACGCCTACAAATCTGTCATCAGAGGTATACAAATCCGTCATTGAGCGATTTCTATGCCTTTTTTGTCGATTTTAATTGCACTTTTTGTACTTTTGCATAAAACTTATTAATCCGATTACCCATGAAGAACATCATACTCTGTTTTCTCTTAGGAATATGTAGCCCTATGCTAAAGGGGCAACCTTATACCATCAAACAATTAGGCATGCGCGAAGGATTGTCCAATAACTATGTGGTAAGTATCGCACAAGACAAAAAAGGTTTCATCTGGTTTGCTACCGAAGAAGGGCTGAATAAATTCGACGGCATCCGTTTTATACCTTATTATAAACACGAGAACCCAACAATGCAAAGCCTCACGGGTAATGAACTAAATTGCATTCTGGATGATCCTACTGACTCTATCTTATGGATAGCTACCCAACGGGCAGGTCTCAACGCTTATAACTACGAACAAAATACATTCTATACCTATCGGCACGAAAAAGAAAACCCGGAAAGCCTGATTACCGATGACATTACCCGCATTGCCCCGGCAGCGGATGGTAACCTCTGGCTAAGTACCTACTGGAAAGGCATTGAGTATTTCGACAAAAAACAGCGGAAATTTATCCATTTCAACACGGAAACCGTTCCCGATTTACCTAGCAATGGGGTTTGGTCGTTAGTCGACGGTGGAGATGAACAACTCTACATCGGGCATGTGCAACATGGCTTCAGTGTGCTTTCTATCAAAGACAAGAAGGTCAAAAACTTCCGGCATAATCCACAAGATCCACACAGCATCCCCGGTAACGAAGTGCTCTGTATCTATAAGGATCGGAGCGGAAACATTTGGATAGGCACCGACAAAGGCCTGGCTCTCTATAACCCACAATCAGACGATTTTATGGCTTTCAATCATCCACAGGAAGGCATCCCCAATCGCGTATATGACATTCAGCAACTGGATGATCACCGACTCTGGATAGCGACCGAATTTGGCGGCATTGCCATATTGGACATTTCCCAGCACTTTTTTCACTCCGCGACATTCCAGTTTATCCGGGAGGGGAATGATGAATACGGCTTGTCCAACTCCAGTATCCGGTGCATTTTCCAAGATTCATACCACAACGTATGGGCCGGTTCATGGGGTGGAGGCATTAATTTTATCAGGCAGGACACTCCCCTGTTCAATGCTTACCAATATTCTCCTTTCGCTTCCGATGAAAAACGGCTGACTAACCGGATAGCCTCCAGCGTCTGTTTAGATAATGAAGGGCGCTTATGGATAGGAACAGACGGGGGCGGCCTTAACGTCTTTGAAAACGGACAACGAATCGCTGTCTATCACCATCAGAACAGTTCATTAAACGGAAATACCATACAAGCCTCGTTGAGAGACTCGAAAGGCGGACTATGGTTCGGGCTTTTTCACGGTGGAATTGCCTACCGGGCTCCGGGTAGTAATACTTTCCGCCAATTACTGTCAAATGAGCGAACTCATACCGACATTCGTTCGTTCTTTGAAGATTCGGAAGGCAAAATCTGGGTAAGTACCAGCGATGGGATTTTCGTAATGGACCGGGACTCTCAACAGATATTGGCTCACTACGAACGAGAAAACAACTTCGTAAGAAGCATCGTGAAAGATTCGCACGGACAACTATGGGTCGGTTTCTTCGGTGCAGGATTGGCCTTGTATGACGACTCGCTTCGCCTGCAAAAGCTATTCAACGTAGAAACAGGGTTCCCGTCAAACACCGTCAACCACCTGTATGAAGACCGACAGCATCGATTATGGGTGGCTACCGGCGAAGGATTGGTCTGTTTCGACTCTCTTACCCAGCCCAATTACCACGTCTACCAGCGTGAAGACGGATTGACCAATTCCCACATTAATGCCATAGCGGAAGACCGGGCAGGTAACATCTGGGTCAGTACCAACAAAGGTATCAGTTGTCTACCCACCGACCACAAGAGGATACGCAACTATGACCACCATGACAACCTGCCCACAGGTAATTTCTGCCGGGGCTGTGTGACTCATGACGCCGAAGGAAATTTCTACTTCGGCTCCATCAATGGCTTGTGCTATTTTCACCCGGAAACTGTGCTGAGCCAACATCAGTCACCACCGGCTTACATCACCCAACTAAAAATATCCGAATCTCCGGATCATGCGGAATCTCCCAATAAAGACCTATTGTCCAACGGACAAAAAAGTATCCGGCTGACTTACAACCAAAACAGTTTCAGTCTCTTTTTTAACATCCAGAACTACGCCTTGGTGAATCAGGTGGAATATGCCTACCGAATGGATGGGTTAGAAGATTCGTGGTACATCTCGACCAGCCCCAATGAAGCTACCTTCCGCAATTTACCTCCGGGTAAATACCGTTTTCTGGTGAAAACCCGCATGCGTAACCAAGACTGGTCGGACGAAATAGCTTCCCTGTCCATCTCCATCACACCTCCGCTATGGGCTACGTGGTGGGCCAAGAGTCTATATACGATTCTGATTCTTTCTTTCCTGACTTTACTTCTTTATATATATAAGAAAAGGTTGGAAGCCGAATCCCTATATCAACTGGAGAAACAAAGCCATGCCCACGAACAAGAACTCAACGACGAACGCATGCGCTTCTATGCCAATATTACGCACGAGCTGCGTACCCCCCTTACCTTGATTGTAGGACCATTGGAAGATTTACAAAAAACACACTCGCTATCTGCTAAGAATGCTCAGAAACTGACAGTTATCCATCAGAATGCCATCCGTCTGCTGAACCTAATCAATCAACTGATGGAATTCAGGAAGGTGGAAACACAAAACCGAAGACTCTGTGTAGAAAGAGGAAACATCGTCAGTCCCATTCAAGATATCGGTCTGAAATATATAGAATTGAACCAAAATCCGGAAGTGGAAATCCAAGTGACCGCCGAACCCAAAGATATCCCCATGTACTTTGACAAGGAAGTAATCCAAATCATACTGGACAACCTGATTTCCAATGCCATCAAGTACACTCCCAAGGGAATCATCCAAATCCATGTATGCCTGACTGAACGAAACGATACCACTTATACGGACATCTCTGTCAGCGACACTGGTTATGGTATCAGCCCCGATGCCCTTCCCCACATCTTCGAACGGTATTATCAGGAAGGCAGTCAACACCAAGCATCGGGCACAGGTATCGGTCTCTCCTTGGTAAAAAGCTTGGTGGAACTGCATGAGGGAGAAATAGACGTGACCAGTCAGCCTGATACGGGTAGCACGTTCCGCCTCAGCCTTGTCACCGATAACTTCTATCCCAATGCATTGCATGTGGAAACCGAGGAAAAAAGCAAGGGTATCACGCTCACCGCTCCGGAAACACCAAGTAGCAACAAACCCATCTTACTGGTCGTGGAAGACAACGAAGACATCGGCCACTACATAGCCGACGCATTTGCCGGAACCTTTGACGTAAGACTGGCCAACGACGGAAAGGCCGGTATGGAGACAGCCTTCAAAATTCTGCCGGACATCATCGTGGCTGACATCATGATGCCGGTGATGAACGGGAATGAAATGTGCCGCCGACTCAAAAAGGACGTACGTACCTCCCATATCCCCATCATCCTGCTGACCGCCAAAGACTCCCTGAAAGACAAAGAGGAAGGCTACCAAATGGGAGCCGATTCCTACTTGACCAAGCCTTTCAGCGCCAGCCTGCTGCGAAGCCGCATCGAAAACTTGCTGCAAATACGACGCAACCTAGCCAAACGGTTCAGCCTGAAAACAAATCCACACGAGAAAACTCCCGTTACGACCGAATCACTCAGTCAAGTCGACAAAGAATTTTTGGAAAAGATAGATACAGCCATCATCGAACGGCTAGAATCGGACAAAATAGACATCGGATACCTGGAAGCCAAAATGTTCATGAGTAACTCTACCCTTTACCGCAAAATAAAAGCCATTACCGGCCTGTCGACCAACGAATACATCCGTAAAATCCGGATGAAACAAGCCGAGAAGTATTTGCGGGAAGGAAAATACAATATCTCCGAAATAGCTTTTAAGGTGGGAGTCAACAATCTGTTCTATTTCCGCCAATGCTTTAAGGAAGAATTCGGTGTACCCCCTTCGGAATACCAGAAACTACTGAAAGGAAATGAATCGGCCTCTCCGTCCACAGCCCAACCGTCGGACGAACCAGCCACTACTGCATGACCGCCATGAGAAACTGGGAAAAACACTCAAGCCACGTGTTGCACATCAAAAACATGGTGTGCCCACGTTGCATCACGGCTGTACGGAACTGTCTGGAAAGTCTGGGACTGCATCCGCAATCCGTAGAACTAGGTACGGCCATCCTGGACGAAACGCCGGATGACGACCTGCGCCGACGCGTGGACGAAGCACTGAGTACCTTGGGATTCAAGCTATTGGATGATCCGCGTACTCAACTGACAGAACAAATCAAAAATGCGGTCATCGAACTGGTGCATTACCGCGACGAACCGATAAAAATCAACTTCTCCCAACACCTGGCCGACCGTTTGCACCGGGACTATAGCCAACTGAGCAAACTATTCTCCGAAACCACAGGAATGACCCTTGAAAAATATGTCATTGCGCAGAAAATAGAACGTGCCAAGGAATTACTAACCTACGACGAACTGACCTTGAGTGAAATCGCCGACCAATTGGGATATTCGAGCACTGCCTACCTGAGCACCCAGTTTAAAAGCGTAACCGGACTGACGCCCACCGACTTCAAGAAAGGAAAAGGAAACCAGCGGAAAGCCCTGAACGAGGTGGGCAACTAATCCGATTTATCGATTTCTTTTCGGATTACCACCCGAGATTCTTTCGGATTACTACCCGAGACTCCTTCAGATTACCCTCCGAGACGATAACGAAAAAAAGCGGGTGCATCTTCCCGACGCATCCGCTTCTATGTGGTTAAGTCTTATCTGACTTACTGAATATTAATGACTTTCTTTGCGCTTTCCTTTTCCTGCTCCGTAAACTTAGGCAACTCAATGTGAAGTACCCCATGTTCTACATGAGCGGAAATCTTCTCTTTATCTACATCATCCGGCAAAATCATCGTCTGCTGGAACTTTGCATAAGAGAATTCGCGACGCAAATAACGACCTTCTTTCTTTTCATTATCCGTGGAATTGTTTTCCGTCTTCTTCTCCATGTTGATGACTAGATTGTTATCTTCATCAATATGAACATTGAAGTCTTCCTTTGTCAATCCCGGAGCAGCGACCTCTACTTTATATTCGTCAGCCGTTTCGTACACATTGATAGCCGGAGCGGTAGAGTTGGCTTTTACCATCCAGTCGTTATCAAAAAAGTCATTGAAAATACTCGGTAACCAGTTTTGATTTCTTCTAACAAGTGCCATAATCAAATCTCCTATATTTTAATTGTTTTACGATACTATTACTTGAACTCCGGCTCTCTTTCGAACCGTCGTTCGCTATCCTTTAGACAAACTACGTGCCAAAGCCTTTTTCTAACATTTTCGGACTATTTGTCAGCAATCATCAGACAGAATGACCATCAAGACATCCATCTCGTGACATTTTATCAGTTTCCTATCCATAAATTCATAACATTCCTCCCGAATTCCATAACCTACTTATCCATAAAACCCTTACTTTTGCCCCTATAAAGAACAAGGAAATTCATTATGGAAAAATCACCTCATACCCGACAAGAAACCTTCCCCATCCTGGGGATGAGTTGCGCCGCCTGTGCCGCCCGCGTGGACAAGACGCTGAACAAGCAGCCGGGCGTGTGCCAAGCCAGCGTGAACTATGCGGCCGCCACGGCCTTGGTAGAATATGACCCGGCTCAGACTTCGCCCGAAGCCCTGCAACATGCGGTGCAGGAAGCAGGCTACGACCTTATCATCAGCCACGATGAGCATACGGCGGATGAGGTGGAAGAAGCGCACGCCAAGAAATATAAGTCGTTGAAGCAACGCACCACTTGGGCCATTCTCCTGGCCATCCCCATCGCCATCATCGGCATGGGCTTCATGGACAGGTCTTGGGCAGGCTGGGTCACGTGGGCACTTTCCACGCCGGTAGTCTTCGCATTGGGACGGTCTTTCTTTGGCAATGCCTGGAAGCAGTTAAAACACGGCTCGGCCAACATGGATACACTGGTGGCCAGCAGCACGGGCGTGGCCTATCTGTTCAGCGTGTTCAACCTGTTTTTCCCCGACTTCTGGCTCTCGCGGGGTATCACGCCGCATGTCTATTTCGAGTCGTCGAGTGTCATCATCGCCTTCATCCTCTTAGGCCGGCTGTTGGAAGAACGGGCTAAAGGAAATACCTCGCAAGCCATCAAGAAGTTGATGGGACTGCAGCCCAAGACGGTCACAGTGGTTATTAATGAAGAATTAAGAATGAAGAATGGAGAATTGGGCTGCGCAACAAATAGCCCGCAGAAAGAAAATTCTTCATTCTTCATTCCTCATTCTTCATTAAAAGAAATTCCTATCAGTCAAGTAAAGCCGGGTGACACGATTTTAGTGAAGCCCGGTGAACGCATCGCCGTGGACGGAGTGGTGACCGAAGGAAGCTCCTACGTGGACGAAAGCATGCTGAGCGGCGAGCCGGTGCCTGTGGCCAAACATAAGGACGCCAAAGTCTATGCCGGCACCATCAACCAGAAAGGCAGCTTCCGTTTCCGTGCGGAGAAGGTAGGAACAGATACATTATTGGCCAAGATTATCCACCTGGTGCAGGACGCGCAAGGCTCGAAAGCTCCCGTACAGAAGCTGGTGGACAAGGTGGCCGCAGTCTTTGTACCTGTCATCATGGGCATTGCGTTGCTTTCCTTTATCCTCTGGATGGTGTTCGACCCTTCGGAAGGTTTCAGCCATGGTCTGCTGGCTTTGGTGACAGTGCTCATCATCGCCTGTCCCTGCGCCTTGGGATTGGCCACGCCTACAGCCATCATGGTAGGCATCGGCAAGGGAGCCGAACGGGGCATCCTCATCAAGGACGCCGAAAGCCTTGAGGCGGCCCGCAAGGTGAATGCCGTAGTGCTGGACAAGACAGGCACCGTAACCGAAGGGCATCCCGCCGTGCAACACATCCTTTGGGCAAACGAAGAAGCCCGGCAATCCGCTCCCATCCTTTTGGCCTTGGAAAAGAGGTCCGAACATCCGTTGGCGGAAGCCATACTTCTGAATGAAGAATTAAGAATGAAGAATGAAGAATTAAATGTGGGCGAATTAAGTGTGGACGACTTCGAGAGCCTGACGGGGCAAGGCGTGAAAGGCATCTGTCAAGGCGTTGTTTACTATGCGGGCAATCACCGGTTGATGCAAGGCAAACACATCGCTCCCGCCCTGCAAGAAGCCGCCTCAGCTTGGGAAGCTGAAGCGCAGACGGTCGTTTGGTTTGCCAACGAGACGGAAGCCTTGGCCGCCATCGCCATAGCCGACCGCATCAAGTCTTCATCCGTCGATGCCATCCGCACGTTGCAGGCCGAAGGCATCGAAGTACATCTGCTGACAGGCGATAATGAAAAGACAGCCCAAGCCATTGCCGGGTTAGTGGGGCTGACCCACTACCGTAGTGGCGTACTCCCACAAGAGAAGGCCGCTTATGTCCACCAGTTGCAGCGGGCGGGCAAGGTGGTAGCCATGGTGGGCGACGGCATCAACGACAGTGCCGCCCTGGCACAGGCCGACCTCAGCATCGCCATGGGCAGCGGAAGCGACATAGCCATGGACGTGGCGAAGATGACGTTCATCTCCTCCGACCTCCGGAAGATACCCGAAGCCCTGCGGCTCTCCCGCCTGACGGTGCGCACCATCCGGCAGAATCTCTTCTGGGCCTTTATATATAATGTGGTGGGAGTCCCCATTGCCGCCGGCGTGCTCTACCCCATCAATGGCTTCCTGCTCAATCCCATGATAGGCGGAGCGGCCATGGCGTTCAGCAGTGTCAGCGTGGTGACAAACAGCCTGCGGCTCCGGAGAAAGAAGCTCTCTGAGAATGAAGAATTAACGGATATATGTCAAACTAAAACAGAAGAAAAGACAATGGAAAAGCAATTCAAAGTGAGCGGCATGATGTGCAACCACTGCCGCATGCATGTAGAGAAAGCCTTGAACAAACTGGAAGGCGTCAGCGCCACCGTCACCCTCGACCCGCCTGTAGCTACGGTGACATTCAGCGGTAAGGAATATACACTGGAGGAACTTCAGAAGCAGGTGACGGAAGAGGCGGGGGAATACACGCTGAGTGAGTAAGGCCGCTACGACCTGACACTCAATACCGGTAGCCTGGGGTTACAAACAGCCTGCGACTTAGTGACCGGCCTGTATCGGAAGAAAGAAAAAGAGTGTCATTGACGGATGTGTTTCGCTCACGTTCATACAACGTAAAGGAATAATCGCTATCTTTGTCCCCGTAACTCCTAAACAACAAAGCCTTATGAGTACCACCGTCAACATCGACACCTATCGCGCCCAACTGTTGCAAGACATCAGCACCGTGGACAACCTCGAAGTATTGGAAAGCATCCGCCGCGCCTACCGCCGCGCCATGGGCAAGCTGAAGAAAGAAAAAGAAGAGGAGACGTTGAAACCCTACACCCTGGAGGAACTGCACGCACGGATTGACCGAGCTTTGGAGGATGCCAAGGCAGGAAGGGAATATACCAACGAGGAAGTATTCAGTATGTTAGAAAATAAATACCCCTGGCTATGCAGCCCCATCAACTCACCCAATCACTGAAATAACCATGCCACGCACTTTCTTCCAGCCCATCCCCCTGCTTCAAATAGCTGATGAGCAATACGCCCGCCTCGCTCCCTGCGTAGCTATGGTACGCGCCATGGCACGCAACACCAACCAAAGCCTCTACATCATCGACTACAACCGACGCAACTTTCTCTACGTATCGCCCAACCCGCTTTTCCTTTGCGGATACACACCGGAACAGGTGCAGGAACTGGGCTATGCCTTCTACACGCAAGTAGTAAGCGACGAAGAACTGCAAATGCTGCTCGAAATCAACGAAGCAGGCTTCCGTTTCTTCTATCAATGCCCCGTAGAGGAGCGTCCGGAGATGACCGTTGAATACGACTTCCACCTGCGTCATCCTGGCGAAGGGAGGCCGCAACTCATTCACCACAAACTGACGCCTATACTCCTCACTCCGGAAGGACATATCTGGCTGGCCCTATGCACCGTGTCCCTCTCCCTCGCCCAGAAAGCCGGCAACGTCCGCATGACACGGCACGGAGCACGGACGCACCACACCTACTCCTTCCTGACACGACGCTGGAGCGAAGTACCCAACGTGACGCTAACCGACCGCGAGCACGACATCCTAAGCCTCAGTGTGCGCGGACTGGGTAACACGGAGATAGGCGAACAACTTTTCATCAGCGCCGACACCGTGAAGTTCCACAAGAAGAAACTCTTCGAAAAGCTACAGGCAGAAAACATCACCGAGGCCGTAGGCATCGCCGCCCAACTGCGACTGATTTAGGAAGACGACAGACATCCAATAAAGGAAAAACAGCCGCAAAGCTATAGCGTATGAAAATTATCTCTATCTCTGTGCTATCCTAACCCATTAAACGACAAGTATATGAATGTAACCGTATCCTTAGAGAGCATTTGGAACCTGATACAGTCACTCAGCAAAGACGACCAGAAATGGCTGGCTGACAAGGTGTATGAAGAAATCGGCCAAAAGAAACCCCGCAAGGAACTGGTGTTTCCGCATATCCCGGCAAATAGGGAACTGTCGCCGGAGGTAATGAATATGGTGGCAGACCGCCTGCCTGTGGATATCGACATTGAACGTGAAACGGAAAGGTAAATCACCCGCGATGCCAGCGGATTCCGGCAGTTCGACTTGCCCGTAATGACTCCGGCTGAGTTCTTGGCCCGCTGCACAGAGTGAGCCGACTCGAATCATTTCCATGCCTATTCACCCAAGAAACCTTTGAGTTGCCTGATAAACCAATCCCAATCATCCCGCATAATGAAATGCAGCCCTCGGGTGGCGTATTCCAGATGCGAAGTCTGTAAATCTTTGAATTGTTCCTCCACAATCGAGGAAATTCTTTGGAAAGAAGGTTCAAGCAGAACCAAAACAGGCACTTTAATCCGCCCCAGCATCGGACGCATATCAGTGTTGGAATAATCACAATACATTTGTGCATACGTCCGCCTGTCAGATGACGTGCCCCATTGTACCAAGCGGTCACATAAAAGAGAGTCCGTAGTCAGGTTGGCTGCACTAAGACGTTGTTGGCGGGCAAAATGAGCATTGTCCAAGGCCATTAATTGTTGTACGACACCTGTACAATCCACTTCCGCCTGGCTTTGAAAACCGGAATTATATAAGGCAGACAAGCAGGGTAAAGCATCTACCACAACCACACTCTTTAATAAGTCCGGACGGTCGGCCGCCACAGCCAACGCCAATCCTCCACCCATGCTATGCCCCACCAACACAGGCTTCACTAAATGCTCTGCTTCAATGAAACGGATGATTTGCTGCTTCCATCCCTCAAAGGACGGATGCACTTCGGGAGCTACACCGGCAAAGCCGGGCATCGTAAGCACATAGCAAGTATAATTATCTTTAATAGACTCCACCGTTTCTTGCCAAACCTCACCGGAGCAGGCAAAGCCGGGAATGAACACCAC
>CALUOT010000048.1 GCA_944322355.1 uncultured Bacteroides sp.
TATTGAAGCAACTGGCAGACATGGGCTACACCAGCGTGGAAGCAGCTAACTACAACGAAGGCAAATTCTACGGCAAGACGCCCCAGGAGTTCAAGCAGGCAGTAGAAGCCACAGGCATGAAAGTGCTCTCGTCGCACACTACGCGCCCCTTGAACGACCAAGAACTGGCATCAGGCGACCTGACCGAAGCCCTGAAGTGGTGGGATCAGTGCATTGCCGACCACAAAGCCGCAGGTATGAAGTACATCGTTACTCCATGGCTGTCGGTACCCAAGACGGTAAAGGACTTGCAGACTTACTGTGACTACTTCAACGAAATAGGCAAACGCTGCCAGGCTGCCGGACTGCAATACGGTTACCACAATCACAACCACGAGTTCCAGAAGGTGGAAGACAAGGAAGTGATGCTCGACTACATGCTGGCTCACACCAATCCCGAATACGTGTTCTTCCAAATGGACGTGTACTGGGTGGTACGCGGGCAAAGCAGCCCCGTGGAATACTTCAACAAGTATCCCGGACGCTTCAAGATGTTGCATATCAAAGACCATCGTGAAATCGGACAGAGCGGCATGGTAGGCTACGACGCCATCTTCCGCAACGCGAAGACTGCCGGCGTGCAGGACATCGTAGCTGAGATAGAACACTATACGCTCCCCGTCATGGAAAGCATCAAGCAAAGTATCGGCTACTTGCTACAATCGCCCTTTGTACCAGCATCGTACAGCAAGTAAGCAACGGAACTTTGCCAGAGGCACAATCATACGCGGATTATCGCAAAGGAACGACAAAGACCTGGCGATAATCCGCGTTGTTTTATGTACTTGCAGACCGAAAGCATTAACTTTCAATCATATTTCCGTGATTTACTCAGTATCTCACTTTTTTGTATTATCTTTGTCGGAAATCTAAACATCATAATGTATGAAACGTCCCGACATTCTCCGTCAGATAGCTCATGCTATTCGTAACGTGTCTCCTACAGTTAGATTTGAAGAACTGATAAAAGAAAAGTAGAATAAAAATATGAATATAGCAGACTTTGAAATCATGGCTCCCGTGGGTTCGCGCGAGTCATTGGCTGCCGCTATACAGGCCGGAGCCGATTCTATTTACTTCGGTATCGAGAACTTGAACATGCGTGCCCGTTCGGCCAGTACGTTCACCATTGACGACTTGCGGGAGATTGCCCGCACTTGCGACGAACATGGCATGAAGAGCTATCTCACGGTGAATACCATCATCTATGACAACGACCTCGCCCTAATGCGCACCATTGTGGATGCGGCGCACGAGGCGGGCATCAGCGCCATCATTGCCGCGGACGTGGCGGTAATGACCTACGCCCGGCAGATAGGGCAGGAGGTGCATCTTAGCACGCAGCTTAACATCAGTAACGTAGAGGCCTTGCGCTTCTACGCCCAGTTTGCCGATGTGGTGGTGCTGGCTCGCGAACTGAATCTCGACCAAGTGGCCGTTATCCACCGCGCCATCGAGGAGGAGCACATCTGCGGGCCTTCCGGACAGCCGGTGCGCATCGAAATGTTTTGTCACGGAGCCTTGTGCATGGCCGTCAGCGGCAAGTGTTACCTCTCACTCCACCAGATGAACAGTTCGGCCAACCGGGGAGCCTGCATGCAGGTATGCCGTCGGTCGTACATCGTCACGGACAAGGAGACGAATGCCGAACTGGAGGTGGACAACCAATACATCATGTCGCCCAAGGACTTGAAGACCATTCACTTCCTCAACAAGATGATGGACGCGGGCGTGAGGGTGTGCAAGATAGAGGGACGGGCTCGCGGGCCGGAGTACGTGCGCACGGTGACGGAATGCTACAAGGAGGCTGTGCGTGCCTACGTGGAGGGTACGTTTACGGACGAGAAGATAGAGGAATGGAGCCGTCGGCTGGCTACCGTCTTCAACCGGGGCTTCTGGGACGGCTATTATCTGGGCCAGCGCCTGGGCGAATGGACGAAGAACTACGGTTCGGCGGCTACGGAACGCAAGATTTATGTCGGCAAGGGCATCCGCTACTTCAGCAACATCGGTGTGGCGGAGTTCCTGGTGGAAGCGGCGGAAATCAGCGTAGGCGACAAACTGCTCATCACCGGACCTACCACCGGAGCCGAGTACGTCACGCTGGAAGAAGCCCGCGTAGACCTGAAGTCTGTGCAGACCGTACACAAAGGCGAACACTTCTCCATGAAATCCGTTAAGATACGCCCCAGCGACAAACTCTATAAGCTGGTCAGCGTGGAGGAACTGAAACGTTTCAAAGGATTGGACGTAGAACATCAACGAGGATAAGCGATATGAAAACACGGAAACTGATTACGTGCGACGATGCCTTCCGGGCGCATCTCATCCAAGGGTCGCTGGAGAACGAAGGCATCTCTTCCGTCCTGCACAACGAAAACACCTCTGCCGTGTTGCGCGGTTTTCAGCGCGACCTGGCGGGCGTAGACATCTTTGTCTATGAGGACGATTACGAGGCCGCCTTACAGGTGTTGGCCCAAAACCAGATGTTGCCCGAAAAACTGAAGTTCTGTCCCTATTGCGGCTCGGCCGACATCTGTTTCTGCTTGAAGAAAAGGAAACGTCTGCGGGCCGTGTTGGCCGGGGTGATAGCGGCATTGGCAGCGGCGCCTCCGGGCACGGAACATTGGGAGTACGTGTGCAACTGTTGCGGTGCTCGTTTCGATGAACCGTCGGCCTTCCCTACCGCTTCAGAGGCCGATCCTGACGTAATAAACATTATTGATAATCAGACTCTTATAGAACAGAATGGAAAAATATATCTACGAACTGGAGATGAAGGTGCGCGACTATGAATGCGACCTGCAAGGCATCGTGAACAACGCCAACTACCAGCACTACTTGGAGCATACCCGTCATGAGTTCCTCACCTCGGTAGGCGTCAGCTTCGCCGCCTTGCACGAGCAAGGAGTCGACCCCGTGGTGGCACGCATCAACATGGCCTTCAAGACGCCTTTGCGAAGCGGGGACGTCTTCTTGTCCAAACTTCGGTTGAAGAAAGAAGGCATCAAGTACGTCTTCTACCAGGACATCTACCGCCAGGCGGACGGGAAACTCTCGTTGAAAGGCGTGGTGGAGACCGTCTGCGTGGTAGGCGGACGGCTGAGTGACAGTGAACTGTTCGATAACCTCTTTGCCCCCTACCTGTCCCATGAGTAACGACGAACGCATCTGTAGCATCGCCCTGACGCTTTGCCAAGGTGTTGGGCACATCATCGCCAAGCGGTTGGTGGAAACAGTGGGAAGCGCGGCCGAAGTGTTTCGCCTGCGCAAGGAGTTGCCCGAGCGGTTCCCCGGTTTGGCTTACGCCAGTGTAGTAGAGTCATTGGATAATCCCGAAGCCTTCCGGCGTGCTGAGCAAGAGGTGGCGTTTGCCGAAAAGAACCGCATCGACTGCCTGTTGCTGGGGGACGAACGTTATCCCTCCCGCCTCCGGGATTGTGAAGACGCGCCGTTGGTGTTGTTCTTCAAAGGAAATACCGACTTGAACCGTTTGCGGGTAGTCAGCATGGTAGGTACCCGGCGAGCCACCGACCAGGGCAAGCAGTTTTGTACCGATTTCCTACGCGACCTTTCCGAACTCTGCTCCGATGTATTAGTGGTCAGCGGACTGGCGTATGGCATTGATGTGCATGCCCATCGCGGCGCTTTGACCCATCACTTGTCCACCGTGGGCGTATTGGCTCACGGACTCGATCGCATCTATCCCGATGCCCACCGGAAAACAGCCATCGAGATGTTGGCCGAAGGCGGATTGCTCACTGAATTTCTGACCGGCACCCAGCCCGACTGACACAACTTCATCAGCCGAAACCGCATCGTAGCCGGCATGAGTGATGCCGTCATTGTGGTGGAGTCGGCAGCCAAGGGCGGTTCACTGATTACGGCCGAGCTGGCCGAAGGTTATCACCGCGATTGCTTTGCCGTCCCCGGACGCCCCACGGACGAGTTCTCCCGGGGCTGCAACCAACTGATTCGCGACAACAAAGCTGCCTTGATTAATGATGCAGCCGACTTTGTGAAAGCCATGAACTGGGGACGGGGAACAGTACCCCGCAAGTCCGAAGGCGTGCAACGCAACCTGTTTCTGGACTTGACCGAGGAAGAGAGCCAAGTCGTGAAGATATTGAGCCGGGGCGATTTGCACATCAACACGCTGGTGGTGGAGTCCAATATTCCGGTCAGTCGAATGAGTGCGTTGCTTTTTGAGCTGGAAATGAAGGGCGTAGTCAAGGCGTTAGTGGGTGGTGTCTATCATCTGCTGGCATAAAAACAAGCCGTACTCAGCCAGTTCCGGAGGTACTTCAAGCGGGAAAGCATGGGGCTTAACTTCCGGGGGTTCAAACCGAACTTCCTTTGATAATGCGGATTGACCAGCCATAAGGTACGGTCGATGAGGGTGAATCCGCAGGCGGCTTGCAGCCTTTCAAAATGTTCTATCGTCATTCGGGTGCGCTTGATGTCCAATAGCTCTTCCTGTCGGGCAGGACTCTCTCCGCAAAACCGCAGGATACCCCGATACAACGGATTGGGAAGCAAATGAATAAAAGGCAGGTGCGAACAAATACGGCTTCGACAGATCTGCTGATGCCCTCCGAAAGGCATCTGCCAAGCAGGAAATCCCCAGAAAATGATACCATCAGGAGCCAAGAACGACCGGGCATGACGGATGAAGTCCTCTTTCCTTTCGATATGCTCAATCACATCGTGTATCAATAAGATGTCATAACGCTTCTCAGGTGACGGGGTTTCCATGAAGTCGGCACAAACGAAACGCGCTGCATAGCCGGTTGGATGGAAAAACTCCTGTGCCTGATGGATGCGTGTGGAAGATAAATCCAGTCCCGTCACACTGCATCCCCGTTCGGCAAAAGGAAGCAGGTTGCCCCCTTCTCCGCAACCCACTTCCAATACACGGACTCTCTGTCCGATGGGATGAAATCTTTCTACGTAAGGCAGATAGGACATTCTGGACGTATGGGCAGAATCTTCAAAATAGGACAATCGATCAGCATGTCTTTTTTGCATAATGTTTTTGTTAATTAAAACGCTTGCAAAATTATGCTTGATTGTCTTATGGAAGTGTGCGGATTTGTGCGGATTTTGTACGATTCTATATGGTTTATGGTAGTTTTGTGCGGTTCAGTGAGGTTTGTATGTGGATAGTTAAAACTTACGGATAAAATCATCCCATTCTTCCGGTTTACCGTCTTGGTGGAATACCTTTTTATACATGCTTTTACGGGCAGATACAATGGTCGATTTACTGCGGTTGGTCAGCAAAGCTATACCGGTGACTTTGATACCGGTTTTTAGTAACAGACATATTCGTTGCTCCATTTCACTAAAAGGATAGAGAGCGAGCAGACGCGGGATGAAATCTTTATAACAGCGGTCTACTTCCTCGCGCAATGTTTCCCAATCGGCGATAGGAAGTTTGGGATTTTCTTCATGAGCAGCTGCATGAAATTTAGCGTAGATGGCAGATTTTCGGAAAGCATTCTCGGCTAATAGCTGTTCATTTCGGTCTGCTACTACCTGTTTATTCTGACAAAGCAATTGTTCTTTTTGAGCTTGAAGTAAAGCTTGTTGAACCGGATCAATTTTCTTCAAGGTTTCTTTGTCCAATTGTTTGACCTTCTCCTCATTTTCCTCGATGAAAGCATCGCTTTTTCGATATTGTGCCATTTGGATGCTTTTCAATTCCCTGGCTTGGTTCTTCCGGAAATGTTTTTTCAATTTATCAAATTGCCAACAGATAACAATTCCGGCCACCAACAGGGCAAACAAAAATAAAATTCGTTGCTTGCTTTGAGTTTGCTTAATGACTTCTTTTTCTAATTGCCGATTCTCTTTTTCCCGCAATTGATAATTAAAAAGTGACTGCATTTTCCGGACTTCCGAAGCACGAGTCATTTCGCGAATGGAGTCCGTATATACTTTATATAAACGCAAATGTTCCAAAGCAGACTGACTATTTCCACCATGTTGAGCTATCTCGGCTAATCCCCAATGAGCATGTTGCAAAGCATAAATATCATCAAAGCTTTGTAAATGCTTATAATAATAAGCAGCGGAATCCCATGTTCCCATTTGGAAATATAAGTCAGCCATAATAGAAGATACACTGATCAAATCCTCAACCTCCGATTGTTCAAATATCTTCAAGGACTTTCGGGCTAAATCATATTGCTTTAACTGAACGTATAAATCAGACAAATTTTTTTGTGTCATTTTTATAAGTTCCCTTTTATTAGTTCTTTGGGCAAATTTATAGGCTTTTTGATAATAGCACAAGGCACTATCAGCATTGTCCAATGCCATAAAAGTATTGCCGATGTGGTTTAAGTCTACCACAATTCCTCTTTCATCACCGGCCAATACTTGATATTGATAACTTTGTCTGAAAGCTTTCATAGCCTCTTCATATACATCCTGATAAAGAAACAACCTACCCATCTGGCTATAAATGACTTTCAGAAAGCGATAATCTGTGCTGCCCTTCATGCTTTCTGCTGCCCGCTGAAAATAATTCAATGCTTGCGGAGCATCGCCCAAATCGCTATATACTCTCCCTGCATAGTAATAAGCTTCCGGCAGACGGGTCGGATCGGGATGCTTTTCATAGTAAGCCACTACTTGACGAATCAGACTATCGGAAGTATGCGTAATATAGGCTTTGTCTGCCGCCTTGATGGTCAGCAATTGATAGTACATCCGGGTAGCTTCGGACTCATGAGCCATGCTGTCAGCTAAAGGACGTAACAAGGCCAAGGCACTGTCGGGAGACATGCGAATAAGTGAGTCGACTTCTTGCAAGGTTGCAAGTTTCGATTTCTTCCCGCCGCAACCAATGCCACACAGAAGCAACAGCGTAATGAGGAAATAATGAATAGTTTTCATATATTCATATTTATCTATTGCAAATGTAATTGTTTAACGGGATTCCTGCAAATATTTTCCCCTACAGCATCTCGGATAGATGTAATTTAAAACCGACGTTGGTTTATCTCTGTCCAGTAAGTCGATAAGATCAATGAATTCAAAGTCACAGTAAAGTATTTTATACTTACAAAATATTCCGTAAGAAAGAGAAGGGCAAAAATAGGTTACTACCCTAAGGGTCGAATGTTAGTAACATAGAGGGGTAATGTTAGTAACCTTCCGGCACCCCGCTCAGAAGGCCTTCTGGAGAGGGGGCGGAAGGGAAGATAACTGATAGTTAAAAATAGCAACAAAACAAGACGACTATTCGCATTCTTTGCGATAGGAACTCATCAAACAACATGAATAGTGCAAGAAAATACGTTCAAAGGTAGGCAGTATACCTTTAGAAGCGATTTTCTGCAAATCGGAATAAACATGGACAACAAACACAGACGTAATACAATAAAAAAATAGCGACTGCAACTATTAAATGTTATAGTAACAGTCGCTATTATTATAGGTAATAAGTAGCAAACTTCTTTAGAGAATAGTCTTCACCGTTTCCAACATACCCTTTTCTTGGATAGCGTTCAGGAAGTCTGTTACCATATCGGTCAAGCCGGGGATAGTGTTCAGGTCACCGTGTTCGCCCCAAATAAGGTCTTTAGCTGCCAATACACCTTCGGCCACCTTGCGGGTATCACCTGTAGCCCAAAGGTCTTTCAGCAGTTGCATGATTTCGGGTGCGTCGTTCGGTACAATTTCGGCTCCGTCGGCACGGGTTCCACCCTTGTAGTAGGTAATGATGGCTGCCAAACCCAATACCAGTCCCTTAGGCAACTCGCCTTTGCGTTCCAAATAAGTCTTCAGACCGGGCAGGTCGCGTGTCTGATATTTCGGGAAGGAGTTCAGCATGATGCTGGTCACCTGATGGTCTACATACGGATTGTTGAAGCGTTCCAATACGTCGGCTGCAAATTGTTTCAGTTCGTCCATCGGCAGATTCAGAGTTTGCATCAGTTCATCGAACTGTACTTTGTGAATGTACTGACCGATGACCGGATGGTTGCAAGCATCGCGTACGATGTTGACGCCACTCAGGTAAGCTACCGGAGACAATACGGTGTGAGGACCATTCAGCAACGTTACTTTCCGTTCGTGGTATGGAGCTTCCGACTTCACAAACAGTACGTTCAGTCCGGCTTTGTCGGCAGGGAATTCAGCAGCCAACTGGTCGAGCGAGAGGTTTTCAGCTGCTTCGATAACCCACAAGTGGAAGATTTCGGCCTGTACGACGAGGTTGTCAGCATAACAGATTTTCTTTTGAATGTCTGCAATCTCCTTGCGGGGGAATCCCGGTACAATGCGGTCTACCAGCGTGGCGCATACATAGCAAGCTTCGCTGAACCAAGCCTTGAAAGCTTCGTAGTCGGCACCGAAATCTTCTTTCCACAGTTCGATGTATTGGTAGATGCATTCTTTCAGGTGATGTCCATTCAGGAAGATCAATTCGCACGGCATGATGATGAGTCCCTTGTCCTTGGCACCGCCGAAAGTCTTGAAGCGACGGTAGAGCAGCTGAGTCAGCTTGCCTGGATAGGAAGAAGCAGGCGCGTCGGTGAACTTGCAGTTCGGGTCGAAAGCAATACCGGCCTCTGTCGTGTTAGAGATCACGAAACGGATGTCGGGTTGGTCGGCCAATGCCATAAAAGCGGCGTTTTGGGTATAAGGATTCAAAGCACGGCTGATGCAGTCGATGCGGGTCAGTGTATTGACGGCTTCACCGTTCAAGCGGCCTTGCAGATTGACGTGATAGAGGCAGTCCTGTCCGTTCAGCCAGTCCACCATCCCTTTCTCAATGGGTTGTACGACTACGACGCTACTGTTGAAGTCGGTCTTCTGGTTCATGTTATAGATGATCCAGTCTACAAAAGCACGCAGAAAGTTACCTTCACCAAACTGAATGATTCTTTCGGGTGCTACCGCTTTGGGTGCTGTGAGTTTGTTTAATGCTTTCATATAAAAAAAGTTTTTTAAATTGTTGTTATATAAGATATTTTATTCGAATTCAAAATAAAAATCAATATTGTCTTTTATCAAAATATCAATAGGCATGTACTTCTTAGGTTCGACGGGACGCTTGAACACGACGTATGAACTTAAGGCTTTAATCCCACCATATCCCTGCATGGCCGGACGCTGCCCTATCAGATAGTTGACTTCCCCGCTTTTCAGTCGGTCCACATTCCTTTTCAACAAGTCATACCCCACCAGTCCTTTCATCCGGCGATGGGTTTCGTGCAGATATTCGGCCACTTGGTATACACGCGAATTGAACACGGCTCCCAACACGGCTTGCGCATGTTCGGCAAAAAAGCTGTCTAAGGTTTCTCGGTTGGTCCAAGAATCTTCCTTGTCCAACACTACGTCGTGTACGGTCGGAGTTTCTTCTATTTCGGACAGGTATTGCATGAATCCTTCCAAACGACGCTGCATCTGGATTTCTGCCGGGCTGTTTTTCTGGTTGTTCAGGAAAAGCACCAACTCTTCTCCCTTCCGGTAATGGTTCATCAGGATTTTGGCTGCGATGTATCCGCTCATGCGTGAGTTCTGTCCGATGTAGCACAAGGCATGCGTCTGCTCAATATTGAAATCGATAAAGGTATATGGTATGGCTTGTTCCTCCAGATAAGAGGTCAGGAGTTCGGTTTCTTCGCGGAAATTGGGAGCAATCAGCACGGCATCCATTTCCCTATCCCTGCATTGAATGCAAGCCTTTTGATAGGAATCTTCATCGGTGTGCTGATAGTAGAGATAATCGATGCTGACATTGAATGGCTTCAGTTCCTGTGCTGCCCGATCGATGCCTTGTGCAACCGAATGCCAATAATCATGCTCTATATAATATGGTATAATACAAACGAAACGATAGTGTTTCTTGGCAGCCAGACCAATGGCAAACATATTGGGTTGGTAATGGATGGCGTCGAGTACCCGGCGTACTTTCTCCAGACTACCGGCTGAAACATCCCCCCTGTTATGCAACACCCGGTCTACCGTTCCTGCCGAAACGCCTGCCATGCGTGCGATGTCCTTAATGGTATAATTCTTGGTTTCCATTATTTGTCCGGTTTATCTGTAAGGGGGAAGAAAACTCTTCTGGCTTAAAACTTAAATATTACAAATATTCTCCGCAAAGATACGAATTATTTTGTTTCTCCAAGTAAAATATCTATTTTTGTGTTCGATAACGGTTAATAAAACTAAAATACAACTTTCTATCTATCTGCTTTAGAATCAGCACAATATAGAAGGACTGAAGAAAGTAACATATTTATATACTCAAAAACACATTATTATGAAGAACTTTATGGATGAAAACTTCCTGTTGCAGACGGAAACCGCACAGAAGTTGTATCATGAGCATGCGGCCAAAATGCCGATTATCGACTATCACTGCCACCTGATTCCTCAAATGGTGGCTGATGACTATCAATTTAAGTCACTGACCGAAATCTGGCTGGGAGGCGATCACTACAAGTGGCGTGCCATGCGTACCAACGGAGTGGACGAACGTTATTGCACGGGCAAGGATACTACCGACTGGGAAAAGTTTGAGAAATGGGCGGAAACCGTTCCTTACACCATGCGCAATCCGCTGTACCACTGGACACACTTGGAACTGAAGACAGCTTTTGGTATCAATAAGGTGCTTAATCCGCAAACTGCCCGAGAAATCTATGACGAATGTAACGAGAAGCTGAAACAACCCGAATATTCGGCACGAGGCATGATGCGCCGTTACCATGTGGAAACCGTATGTACTACTGACGATCCGGTAGATTCGTTGGAATATCACATCAAGACACGCGAAAGCGGTTTCGAAATCAAGATGCTGCCCGCTTGGCGTCCGGATAAGGCCATGGCCGTAGAAGTTCCGGCAGACTTCCGCGCTTATGTGGAGAAGTTGGCAGAAGTGAGCGGTGTGACAATTTCCGGTTTCGAGGACATGATCGAAGCTTTGCGGAAGCGTCACGACTTCTTTGCGGAACAAGGCTGCCGCCTTTCCGACCACGGCATCGAAGAGTTCTATGCCGAAGACTATACGGAAGCCGAAATCAAGGCTATATTTAATAAGGTATATGGCGGAACAGAACTGACACAGGAAGAAATTCTGAAATTCAAGTCGGCCATGCTGGTCATCTTTGCCGAAATGGACTGGGAAAAAGGCTGGGCACAACAGTACCACTACGGTGCTATCCGCAACAACAACACCAAGATGTTCAAGTTACTGGGTCCCGACACCGGTTTCGACTCTATCGGCGAGTTCACTACTGCCAAGAAGATGGCCAAGTTCCTCGACCGCCTGAACACCGAAGGCAAGTTGACCAAGACTATCCTTTATAACCTCAATCCTTGTGCCAACGAAGTTATCGCCACTATGCTGGGCAACTTCCAGGATGGCAGCTATCCGGGCAAGATACAGTTTGGTTCGGGTTGGTGGTTCCTCGATCAGAAGGACGGTATGGAGAAACAAATGAATGCTCTCTCGCTGCTGGGCTTGCTGAGCCGCTTTGTCGGTATGTTGACGGATTCCCGTTCGTTCCTCTCCTATCCGCGTCATGAATACTTCCGCCGCACATTGTGCAACCTCGTAGGCCGTGATGTAGAAAATGGTGAACTGCCAGTTTGCGAAATGGATCGTATTAACCAGATGATTGAAGATATCTGCTACAACAACGCCAAGAACTACTTCAACTTCTAAACGCCAGGAAGGATAGTTAAATAAAAAAGAGAGGTTGTGTCAAGATGGAAAATCTATCGGGACACAACCTCTTCTTTTTTATGTATAAGTATTTACCAAGAATAATTCAAACCAAAGCCTAAAGTCTCCGTCGCCTGGAAATAGCTGCTTCCTACGGTTGGGGCATTACCGTCATCATAACGAGCCAGTACATAGAATTTAGCGGAAAGGAAGCTGGTAAACACAAAATCGACATTGGTTTCCCACTCCACACGAGTCCATTTGTAGCTGGTCAAGTAGTCCAAACGGGTTTTCAACTTGACAGCTGGAATAATAGTCCATTGAAAATTGGTTTGTATCTGCGAACCGAAGTCGTGTTTTACTGATTTGCCTTCTTCCAAACCATAACTGGTTTCGTTCACTTTACTATTACCTACATAACGCATCGTGTAAGTCAACGGAGCCAGGAAGACCGAAAGATTGATTTTTGACTTGCTGAGCTTGTAGTCCATACCGATACTGGTAGACCAATCTAAAGGCGCAAAGAAAGAAGCTTTCATGTCGTAACTATTACTCTCGTAAGAATGAAACATCTGGGTCTTGAATTCGGTGGAAATCGTATAGTACCATTTAGATACCGCTTTAATACCCAACTTGCTGTAAAGACGTAGCAAGTCGTTGGTCACCAAGAAATTATGGCACGTATCCGAAGGTGCCGAACTGATGTTCGTCTTTATCTCCAACAAATTTTCCCACTCTACGCGCTGCTGGTCGTTATATTTCGCATTTAAAGACAGGTTTACCATGACCGAATTGGAACTTTCACCACCTTTGTACCAGTTCTTGGAGATGCTATTTTGGGTGAATTGCAAAGAACCGCTTCCACTTGTTATCCACCAGTTCGGTTTATGGATAATGACTTCTGCCTCTTCATCGAATTCCATATGTTTCCGCTTGATAAGTTTCGTCAGCGACGGGCGGTTGGATACTTCCTTATTAATATTATCCCGGAAAGGACGACTTTGCATCACTTCATCTTCTGTCAGCACGATATAGCGGGGACAGGTCAGATACGAAGCCAACAACATTTTATCTACCACTTCATTGACACGCTGAATAGTAGTGAACGGTTTTCGGTCGAAAGGTAGCATCTGTCGCGTTAAGTCCGATAGAGAATCAGATGGCACCACAAATTTCCTATCCAACTTTGACAATCGGGCCATCGGAGAATAATAATAGGTATAAGGCAGGAAAAGCCTGTAATAATTGGGATCCACAGAAATATAACGCTCCGGCGTCATCGGGTCGTTCAAGTAATTCAATACGCCGATATACCGTTCGTACAGCATGGACACGGTATCTATCTTTTCTTTCCCTGACGTATCGGTCGAAAGCTTCAGTACACAATATTGTGACAAAAGCTTCGATAACTTGGGGATCGGTTTCTTTTTCTTCTTCGGTACCGTATCAGTCAGTATCGAATCGATTTTCACGGGAATCAGCAAATTCAGCGAATCGGCCTCTTCCTCCATCACTGCCTGCACCACACTGTCTACGGCTTGCAGGAAATCATCTTTCATCAGTTCTCCCACTGAATTTTGCGCTACTACAGGCACTGACATGGCTATAGCGCATATTAGTGCCCAAAGGTGTCTATTCTTCATATAAAGTCATAAATTCGTTAAAGCCCTAAAATCTATGATTTGAGCGCAAATTTAGCTTAAAATATTCATATCATCCTCTTTTTTTTGTAATTTTGCAGCTTAATTAGTGAAATAGAGTTTATAACTAAGCGTACGACATACATAATATTAAAACATATTCATTGTGGGAGAAACAAAGTATATTTTCGTCACCGGTGGCGTAGCCTCCTCGTTGGGAAAAGGCATCATCTCATCTTCCATCGGTAAATTGCTGCAAGCAAGAGGATACAAAGTAACCATCCAGAAGTTCGACCCGTATATCAACATTGACCCGGGTACATTGAATCCCTACGAACATGGGGAATGCTATGTTACTGTGGACGGGCATGAGGCTGATTTGGACCTTGGACACTACGAGCGTTTCTTGGGCATACAAACCACGAAAGCCAACAACATCACCACGGGACGCATCTACAAGAGCGTCATCGACAAGGAACGCCGGGGCGACTATCTGGGAAAGACCATCCAAATTATCCCGCACATCACAGATGAAATCAAACGTAACGTGAAGCTGCTGGGAAACAAATACAAATTCGACTTTGTGATTACCGAGATTGGCGGTACGGTGGGCGACATTGAGTCACTCCCTTATCTGGAAAGTATTCGCCAACTGAAATGGGAATTGGGCAAGGACGCCTTGTGCGTACACCTGACTTATGTTCCCTATCTGGCTGCGGCTGGTGAATTGAAAACGAAACCTACCCAGCACTCGGTGAAAGAATTGCAAAGTGCAGGTATTCAGCCGGACGTATTGGTACTGCGTACGGAGCACGAACTGAATATGAACCTCCGCAAAAAGGTGGCCCAATTCTGCAACGTAGATGTAGAAGCCGTAGTACAAAGCATCGATGCACCCACTATCTACGAAGTACCCATCTTAATGCAGGAACAGAAACTGGATGAAACAATCCTGAAGAAAATGGGACTTCCCGTAGGCGATACCCCAGGCTTGGGACCCTGGCGCAGCTTCTTAGAGCGCCGTCATAAAGCGGAAAGTACCGAACCTATCCATATTGCGCTGGTAGGTAAATACGACCTGCAAGATGCCTACAAGTCCATCCGTGAAGCTTTGTCGCAGGCGGGTACTTATAATGACTGCAAGGTATCGGTAGACTTTGTGAACAGTGAAAAACTGACGGACGACAATGTAGCCGAAGCCTTAAAAGGCAAATCGGGTGTTCTGATAGGTCCGGGATTTGGTGAACGAGGCATCCCCGGCAAGTTTGTCGCCATTAAGTATGCCCGTACCCACGACATTCCTACTTTCGGTATCTGTCTGGGTATGCAATGTATGGCTATCGAATTTGCCCGTAATGTCCTTGGCCTGACCGATGCAAACAGTCGTGAAATGGACGAAAAAACCTCGCATAACGTCATCGACATTATGGAAGAACAGAAGTCTGTCACTAACATGGGTGGTACCATGCGCTTAGGTGCATACGAATGTATGTTGCAAAAAGGTAGTAAAGCTTATGAGGCTTACGGCACAGAACACATTCAGGAACGTCACCGCCATCGTTATGAGTTCAACAACCATTACAAGGCTCAGTACGAAGCGGCTGGCATGAAATGTACAGGTATTAATCCGGAGTCGGACTTGGTGGAAATTGTCGAAATACCCACCCTGCGCTGGTACATCGGCACACAGTTCCACCCCGAATACAGTAGCACGGTGCTTCATCCGCACCCGTTGTTCCTGTCATTCGTGAAAGCGGCCATCGAATATAAAGAAAAGAAAAATGAAGAATGAAGAACGAAGAATGAATAATAAGGGCAACATAATCAGCCTGCCCGGGCTTCATTCTTCATTCATCATTCATAATTCTTAATTTAAAATAGTATCCAATGGACAAAAACACCATTACCGGCCTGGTGCTGATAGCCCTCCTCCTGATAGGTTTCAGCATTTTGAGCCGCCCCAGCAAGGAGCAACTGGCAGCCCAACAACGCTACTATGACTCCATCGCACAAGTACAACAACGCGAAGCTGACCTCCGCGCCAAAGCCGAAGCAGCCTTGGCCAACGAGCAGAAACAGGCGCTCAATGACTCCACCTCACTCTTCTTCCATGCCCTACACGGCACGGACGAATTGGTCACCATCCAAAACGATGTAGCCCAACTAACCCTAAACACCAAAGGAGGAACCATCTACAAATCGGTATTGAAGAACTATTTGGAGCAGGATAAGAAGACACCTATTACCTTGTTCAAGGGTGAGGATGTAAGTCTGAATTTCCTCTTCTACAACCAGCGGGAAACCATCCTGACGCAGAACTACTACTTCACGCCGATAGAACGCACGGACAGTACCGTCACCATGCGCCTGCAGGCCGACAGTGCCAGTTATATAGACTTCCGTTACGCCATGCATCCGGGCACCTATCTGGTGGACTTCACCATACAGGCCGTTGGCATGGACGGCAAACTGGCCTCTACCAACAAACACGTAGATATCGAGTGGAGCCAACGTGCCCGCCAGTTGGAGAAAGGATACACGTACGAAAACCGACTGGCTGAACTGACCTACAAGATAGCAGGCGAAGGCACCGACAATCTCTCTGCTAATGGCGATGACAAGGAAGACGTAGTGGAACCGGTGACTTGGATAGCCTTCAAGAACCAGTTCTTCTCCTCCGTCCTCATCACGGACGCCAACTTCGAGAAAACAAGCCTTTCCTCCAAAATGGAAGGTAAGGAGAGCGGATACATCAAGGACTATGCCGCCGAAATGAACACAGACTTCGACCCCACGGGCCAACAGCCTACACAGATGTACTTCTACTTCGGCCCCAACCACTACAAGACGCTGTCTGCATTGGACAAAGGACGTTCCGAGGACTGGGAGCTTAACAAACTGGTCTACCTTGGCTGGCCCATCATACGTTGGGTGAATAAGTGGATTATCATCAACATCTTCGACTGGCTGCAAGGCTGGGGACTGAGCATGGGTGTTGTCCTTCTGTTGCTGACCGTCATCGTGAAGATAGTCATCTATCCCACCACGTGGAAGACCTACATGTCCTCCGCCAAGATGCGGGTGCTGAAACCGAAGATAGATGAAATCAACAAGAAATATCCCAAGCAGGAAGATGCCATGAAGAAGCAGCAGGAAATCATGGGACTCTATAGCCAGTACGGTGTCAGCCCCATGGGCGGCTGTCTGCCGATGCTGCTCCAGATGCCCATCATCATCGCCCTCTTCATGTTCATCCCGAGTGCCATTGAGTTGCGTCAGCAGAGCTTCCTGTGGGCGGACGACTTGTCTACGTACGATGCGTTCATCCACTTCCCCTTCCGCATCCCGTTCTTGGGCAGTCACCTCAGTCTGTTCTGCGTGCTGATGACTGTGACGCAGATACTGAACACCAAGTTCATGATGCAACAGCAGGATACGGGAGCCAACCCGCAGATGGCTGCCATGAAATGGATGTCTTACCTGATGCCCATCATGTTCCTGTTCATCTTGAACGAGTATCCTTCGGGACTGAACTACTACTACTTCATCTCTACCCTGGTCAGCGTGCTGACAACCCTCATCCTGCGCAAGACCACGAACGAGGAGAAGCTGCTGGCCCAGCTGGAAGCCAACAAGAAGGATCCGAAGCAGATGCGCAAGACCGGTTTCGCCGCCCGCCTGGAGGCCATGCAGAAGCAGGCCGAAGAGATGCAACGCCAGCAACAGCAGCAAAGACAACGCAAGTAAACGTAAAGAACTTTCGCACAAAAACAGCTTTAATATAACAGACTGATAATCAGCACCCCGGCAGAAAGGGTACCAAAGGTGGGGAGTTTGTCTACCAAACTCCCCACCTTTGCCTACCAAACTCCCCACCTTTGGTAGGCTAAGGTGTCACCTTTGTCCGACATTTCCCGATGCTGTAACGAACTATTACCATTATTCTGTATGCAGACCACTTACACCAACCGCGAGATATGGCACATCGCCTACCCCATCCTCATCAGCCTGCTGATGGAGCAACTGATCGGTATGACCGACACCGCCTTCCTGGGACGTGTGGGCGAAGTGGAACTGGGCGCATCGGCCATCGCCGGCGTGTTCTACATCGTCATCTTCATGGTGGCGTTCGGCTTCAGCATCGGGGCGCAGATACTCATGGCGCGGCGCAACGGCGAGGGTGAATACCGTGAGATAGGCCGCCTGTTCTACCACGGCATCTACTTCCAGTGCACCATGGCCGTGGTGATGTTCGTCCTGTCCTACTTCTTCTCGCCCATCATCCTGAAGCGCATCATCGCCTCGCCGGAGATATACGAGGCGGCTACGAGCTACCTGCACTGGCGGGTGTTCGGCGCGCTGTTCTCGTTCAACGCAGTCATGTTCCGTGCCTTTTTCCTCAGCACGACGCAGACCAAGACGCTGACGCTGAACTCCATCGTCATGGTGCTGAGCAACGTGGTGTTCAACTACCTGCTCATCTTCGGCAACTGCGGATTCCCCCGTCTGGGCATTGCGGGAGCGGCCATCGGTTCCTCGCTGGCCGAAGCCGTGTCACTGGTGTTCTTCATCGTCTATACCCGCCGCCGCATCGACATCCGCAAGTACGGGCTTGACCGCATCCCCCGTTTCTGCTTCGCCACCCTGCGCCGGATGCTGAACGTGTCGCTGTGGACCATGATACAGAATTGCCTGTCGCTCTCCACGTGGTTCCTGTTCTTTCTCTACATCGAACACTTGGGCAAGGAACCGTTGGCCATCACGAACATCGTCCGCAGCGTGTCGGGCATCCTGTTCATGATTGTCAGCGCCTTCGCCTCCACCTGCGGATCGCTGGTGAGCAACCTCATCGGGGCGGGACATTCGGACAAAGTGCTGCCGCTCATCAACAAGCACGTGCGGCTGTCCTTCTTCATCGTTGCCCCGCTGGCCATCCTGTTCTGCCTGTTTCCGGACGTCATCCTGAGCGTCTATACCGACATGGAGGGATTGCGTGCCGCCGCAGTGGAATCGTTGTGGGTACTTTGCGCATCGTACATTGTGTCCACGCCGGCCTTTGTCTACTTCCAGTCCGTATCCGGCACGGGCAATACACGTTCGGCACTCGCCTTGGAGCTTTCCGCCCTGGCGCTCTACACGGCTTATATCACCTACATCATCCTGATACGCCGCATGGACGTAGCCTTCTGCTGGACCTCGGAGTTCGTGTATTCCACGGCTATCCTTCTGTTCAGCCACATCTACCTGCGCCGGGGGCATTGGCAGTTGAAGCGCATCTGAGGCGGTTCATCCGATATTTCTTCCTCCGTGAACCATTATGAACTTGATTGGTATGTTTATCCTTCTTAACTTTGCAGAAAATTCACATCCATTCAAGTATGAAAACATTCTTTCTGCTTATTATGGCCGGTATGGGGCTGATGTTGACAGCCTGCTCGTCGGGAGGCGGTACGGATACACCCGAGCCCACTCCGCCGGATCCGACCCCGGAAGCCATCCCCATCTCCCTGATCTGTAACATCCAGACTACGACTCGCTTCACAGACACTTCGTTCGAGGACGGAGACCGCTTGGGGCTGTATGTCGTGAACACTCATAACGGTCAGGCCATGCCACTCCAGGCTACCGGCAACCAAGTAGACAACCAACCATTCACTTATTATAATAAGGTATGGACACCGCAGACTACCGTCTACTGGAAAGACGAAAATACACCTTCCGACTTTTATGCCTATCTGCCTTATGGAACTACTCCCGCGGACATAACAGCCTACGCTATCGAAACGGAAATCGACCAACGCACCGAAGAAGCCTACCAACAAAGTGCTTTCCTGTGGGGTAAAATGAATAAAGTCTCCCCCACCGAAAGCCCGGTCAACCTGACTCTGGCTCATCGTCTTAGCCGAGTAGTGGTGAAAGTGACGGCAGGTGCAGGTTTCACCGACGCGGATATAGAAGGTGCCGGGGTAGAAGTTTGTCTGAATCATATCGCCTGTGAGGCAAATATCGACCTGGCCGACGGAACGGTTGCCGCCAACAACGACAGCAGAAGTTCACTCTCTTTCTTCCGCGATGTCGGTAACACGTTCCGTGCCTGGGTCGTACCTCAGACGCTTCCCCAAACCGATGATTTCTTGACGGTGACCATAGACGGTACCACCTACTCGGCCGACACAGAAACTTTTACCCTGGAAAGCGGCAAACAACACACGGTGACGCTAATCCTGACACGGGCAGGCGGTGGCATTCAAGTAAGCATCGGTGATTGGGAAACCGATGACGTAGACTATGGAGGAGTGGTTCAATGAACAATAAATGACTAAACAGATACTAACATGAAAGCATCCATTATCAGACTATTAGCTCTCCTGACTGTCCTGTGGACGGCCGGAGCTTGCACCGACGACTATCCGGGAAGTAACGGACAGGCGGATGGGCAAGGGCAACGCATCACGTTGTCCGGCGAAATCGAACAAGTGGCCGTGACCCGCGTCAACGACAGCGGATTCTGCGACGATGATGAAATCGGAGTCTACATCGTGGACTACCAAGGAAACAATCCCGGTGACCTACAGACCAGCGGCAACCGGGGAACGAACGTCAGGCATACGTTCGACGAAGCAGGCAACCAGTGGGAATCGGCCTATGACATCTACTGGAAAGACGGACAAACCCATATTGATGTCTATGGTTACTATCCTTACGGTTCGCCCGAGGACGTCAATGCCTATACCTTCGAGGTACAGAAAGACCAGTCCACCGAAACCACTTCCAACGGTATGGGTGGCTACGAAGCCAGTGACTTCCTGTGGGGGAAGGCCGCTAACGTAGCCCCTACGGAGAATACCATCCGCTTACCGATGTACCACCGTATGAGTAGTCCGCGTGTCACGTTGGTAGAAGGTGAAGGTTTCTCCTCTGGCGAATGGGCTACATTGGAGAAAAGTGTCTTGGTACGTAACACCCGCACCGGTGCCCTCATCAACCTGGCCGACGGCAGTGTGGCAGCCACAGGCGAAGTATCGCCCACGGGCATCATCCCCTACGTGAAAGACAATGTATTCCGCGCCATCATTGTCCCGCAAACCATCAGCGCAGGTACCGTACTCTTCACTATCACCGTGGATGGCACTGTCTACAACTTCTCCCGCGAAGAAGCCTTCACTTACATCAGCGGAAAGATGCACAACTTCACCATCCAGGTAGACAAACGAGTGGAGACAGGCGATTACACCTTTACCCTGGCCGGGGAAAGCGTCACTGCCTGGGAGAACGATGATGTGTCGCATGATGCTACAATGAAAGAGTATATCGTGATTAAGTCGAGTGCAGGCAAGCTGAAAGAAGCGATTACAGCTGCGGGGAAAGACTTTCGTAAATTGCAGAATCTGAAGATTACGGGAGAGATTAATGGATATGATTTTGAATTTATGAGAGATTCAATGGATGTACTACAATCCTTAAATATGAAAGAAGTTTCTATTGTTGGAAGTGATTACAATGCCAATTGGGGCAACTCTAATGATGGGAAAGATGAAATTCCTATTATGGCTTTCAATAATAAAACTTCATTATTAAGACTTGTATTACCTGACAAACTTAAGGTTATAGGTAGAGCGGCATTCGATGGATGTACCAATTTATCAGGTTCATTAAATATCCCAGAAGGAGTAACGCGAATCGAGGCTAGTGCGTTCTGTTATTGCTATTCACTGACAGGCAGCCTCTCGCTTCCCAGTACCTTGGAATATATTGGAGGAGGTGGTGCCGTTCTAGAACTTGGTGCATTTAATAATTGCGGTTTTGTGGGAGAATTGAAACTCCCCACAAACTTAACCTACATCGGCATTAATGCTTTCGCTGGCTGTACAGGCTTATATGGCGAACTGCACCTCCCCGATAAATTAGAGTATTTAGGCACCAATGCTTTTTTGGAATGCAAAAACTTAACCGGTTCCATTACAATTCCACAAACACTGACCGAAATTGGCGAAGCCGCTTTCCAAAGTTGTGGTTTCAATGGTACACTGACACTGCATGATGGCATTACCTCCATCGGGAAAAGTGCTTTTGCAGGCTGTGCTTTGAAAGGAGAATTGATCCTGCCAAGAGACTTAACCATCATTCAGTCTTCCGCATTTGATGGGTGTGATTTTTCCGGAGAGCTAAAATTGCCGGAAGGGTTAACCGTTATCGGCGATAAAGCTTTTGCTTATAACTGGAGATTGATGGGTGTACTTGAATTTCCTGAAGGTATCCAAAGCATTGGTGCCGGTGCTTTCGCGCAATGCAGCAGTATCGAAGGTTTAGTATTCCCCGAAAGCCTGGAAAATATCCGTTACGAAGCAAGCTATTTTGAAGATGGCGGCGCTTTCCAAAACTGCTTCGGCATTGGCAGTATTGTATGCAAAGGAACTATGCCTCCTTACGTACAAGTAGGTGCTTTCAACGGCGTCCCCAAGGACAACTTCATTCTCGAAGTGCCCGAAAGTGCCATTCAGCAATATCAGGCAGCTGTGGGCTGGAGCGACTTCAAGCGCATTGCCGCACATCGCGAGTTGGTATGCCGGCCAAGCATTGCCAATGCCATCAATACCCGTTGCACCCGCGACTTAGTGATTGACGCCGAAGGCGAATGGGAAGTGGAAAGCATGCCCGACTGGTGCAGCCTGTCGCAAACCAGCGGCAATAAGAAAACAGAACTGGTACTGACCATCGACCAGATGAGCGGAGAAACCAGCCGCACTGGCGAAATCGTCTTCAAGCTGAAAGACCAGGACTACCGCCACACGTGTACCGTCAGCCAATACGACTATGAATACGCCGAGGACGAAGTCATCACGATGCAAAAAGCAACCCGCGGCAACCGGGGAGGCATCAAC
>CALUOT010000049.1 GCA_944322355.1 uncultured Bacteroides sp.
AAATTTAATGCTTTTATCGCTATGTTCCTAATTTTCAAACGAATATTTTTACTCCTTATATCGAACTCACGTTAATTTACGTATCGTATCTTCATTGAAGCGCTTCTTTATCGGACGGGCCGGGACACCACCAACGATGGTATAAGGCGGTACATCTTTCGTCACAACGGCCCGTGTACCGATAATTGCCCCATCACCAATGCAAACACCGGCCATAATAACTGCCTCATAGCCTATCCACACGTCATTGCCTATCACAATGTCGCCCTTATTATCCCAAGCCATTGCCACCTCAGCTTTCTCCCCTCCCCATTCTTCATAGAAAAGCGGAAAGGTATAGGTTGAGAGTGACTTCAATGTATGGTTAGCACAATTGAACAGGAATTTCGTCCCACAAGCGATAGAGCAAAACTTACCAATCACCAACCGTTCATGATGAACGGGATAATGATACAATACATTATTTCGCTCGAAAAGCCGAGGGTCGGATACGAAATCATTATAAATGGTATAATCCCCCACTTCAATCGAAGGATCTTTCACCACTACATTCAAGTAAACGGTATGCATGTCGCCCGTACGCGGATATATTTTTGTCATCATACATTCAATAGTTTTTACATTTGAGATAAATCACAGATTGCACTCCAAGCCATATCACATACAGATACTCGGCCGTCCAATATACTGAAAGAGAAACGTCCAGATTGCTAATGCTCCACAAATACACCTGATAAATCACAATAGTAATCAGTTGGAAAATAAAAGTCATGCGTGTTTCCCCTGTACCGGTCACGGCATTCATAAAGACATAGCCGGGCAAAGCAAAAACATAGTTCATCAACATCACCACAAAAGGCCATCGGGCTATTTGCACCAGTGTTTCATTGTCCGTATATAAATGAATGACAGGTTGATAGAAAAGCAATGCACAAACAATCAACGGGAAACCAATGCCATACCCCAAACGGATGATTTTACCACAAAGCAAAAATACCTTTTCCTTCTCACCAGCCCCTATCAGATTACTCACCAAGGAACCGGTTGTAGCCGAAAATGAATTGACTATAACAAAGAACACGGTAGAAATGCTACGAATGATATTTGTAGCAGCCAACTCCATTTCACCCACATGCTCAATCGCCACAAAAAAAGCCAACCACGAAGCTACACCGATAAAGGAATGAAACATACTCCAAACGGACACCCGGACAACTTGTTTCAATACTTTGGCATCGAATTGCCATTGCAAACCATAACGGGACTTATCCATTTTTCGAAATACATAAATGACCAATACTGCCAATGAACATAATTCGGCCATGGATGAAGCAATAGCAGCCCCCTTGATTCCCATATCCCAGCCAAAAATAAGCAACCCATTGCCCGGGATATTCACCAACACAGCAATCAGAGCCGATAAGTTCAAGGCTTTCGTCTGAGTAATGCCTACTAAAAAAGCACGCAAGGCTAAAAAAGGGAAAGAGAAAAACAATCCCCAGATGCGCCCGTCCAAATAATCCATGACGGCTTGATAAACCTCCGGTGATGCAATCAGTTTATTTAATAGGAAAGGAGAAAACACCTTGGATAACAAGCACAAAGCAAGGGCAAGCCCCGATAGGAAAAACAATCCCTGAAAGAATGTCCGTCCCGTTTCCCCAAAACACCCTTCTCCATTACGCCGTGCCACTACAACCTGCAAACCCAAGCTAAAACCGAAGCCAAGCATGTAAATGGCCAAGTACCATATCCCGGCAAGGGCAGATGCACCCAGTTCTACCTCACCTACATGCCCCAGAAAAATGGCATCAGTGATATTGATAAGTTGTTCGATAAGGATGCTCATCATCACAGGAAAGTTGATGAGCCAGATGTTTTTATAGGTATAATTCATTGCTCAACTTGATTACAATTCGACAAATAAGACTTTAATAGGCATAGCAATCCCTCTGAACAAACTTTTTTAGAAGTCCGTTCTTCATTCAGTACCTATATGCATACTTGCCATTTCATCTCCGTTGAAGCATGTTATAAAATAGATTAGTGCGGCAAATTTAGCTATAAATCCCGATTTATAACCCGTATCATAAGAAAAATGTTCGAATAAGTAGTTGAAATCACACTCAAAAAGGCAACGTGAAAGGGTGAAAGGAAGGTGAAAGATGTATGTTTCACCACATACTCCTAATAATCAATAAATTAAAGTCCGGTGAAAGCGTGAAAGCAGATTTAATGAAGAATTTCGCAGTAGTACTTACTTTGCTGATGAAGTATATATCCGTTTTCAGGGGGATATCTTTTAATGTGATAGGGAGTTTCTTTAAAGGTAACGTAACGGTTCATTAAATGAAAGGCCTAATAACATCGTATGTGATTTCATCCCTTCACGAAAAGGCAACGGATAATTGTAAATCGCCCAGTTGATAATAGTAAACCCATGGTTTAGGATAGCTAAACAGGCTGTTGGCAAGTCTCAACAGGCTGTTTACGAGTACTAAAGGGGGGTAGACTTTTCCGCATCTTCCGTCTATTCATTCTTTATTTCTCCTTATAATTGACAAGTGCAAATGTAGTAATTTTCAACGGACAGGCAAGAATTGTCGAAACTTTTTCGTCAGTTTGGCGGAACAGCCATACAACATTCCAGTTCTGCCACCGGAGTATAGAACAGAAAGCGATTTTTCAGATGAATTTAGCAAAAAACATCAGAAAAGAAGGGAAAAAAGAAACATAAAACAAAATAATTAGATGTTTCTGATAGTATTTTAAAATTAATTCCTACATTTGGACGCTAAATTCATTAAAATAAAAGACTATGAGTAAACGAAACAAGAGATTTATCCTGCCGGAGGACGAAATACCAAGATACTGGTATAACATACAAGCAGACATGGTGAACAAACCTATGCCACCCCTAAATCCGGCCACCCGCCAACCCCTGAAAGCGGAAGACTTGTATCCCATCTTTGCCGAAGAACTGTGCCGGCAAGAACTCAACCAAACGGATACATGGATAGAAATCCCCGAAGAAGTGCGCGACATGTACAAATACTACCGAAGCACCCCCTTGGTGCGCGCCTACGGACTGGAAGAAGCCCTCGGTACGCCAGCACACATCTACTTTAAGAACGAAAGTGTCAGCCCTATGGGGTCGCACAAGCTGAATTCAGCTCTGCCTCAGGCTTACTATTGCAAGAAGGAGGGCGTTACTAACGTGACGACCGAAACCGGTGCCGGACAATGGGGAGCCGCATTGGCTTACGCAGCCCGTCTGTTCGGACTGGAAGCAGCTGTCTATCAGGTAAAGATCAGCTACGAACAGAAACCTTATCGCCGGAGCATCATGCAAACCTACGGCGCACAAGTCACTCCATCGCCCTCCATGTCTACCCGGGCCGGCAAAGACATACTGACGGCTCACCCCAATCACCAGGGTTCGCTCGGTACAGCCATCTCGGAAGCCATCGAGCTGGCACGTACTACACCCAACTGCAAATATACGTTAGGATCTGTCCTCAGTCATGTCACCTTGCACCAGACTGTCATCGGACTGGAAGCAGAAAAACAAATGGCGATGGCCGGCGAATATCCCGACATGGTTATCGCCTGCTTTGGCGGAGGTTCTAACTTCGGCGGCATCGCTTTTCCCTTTATGCGTCACAACATACTGGAAGGGAAAACAACCCGTTTCATTGCAGCCGAACCAGCTTCCTGTCCGAAACTGACGCGTGGCGAGTTCCGCTACGACTTTGGCGACGAAGCCGGCTATACGCCCCTGCTCCCCATGTTTACTTTAGGCCACAACTTCGCCCCGGCCAACATCCACGCAGGCGGCCTGCGCTATCACGGTGCGGGAGTCATCGTTTCCCAATTACTAAAAGATAAGATGATGGAGGCCGTGGATATCCAGCAACTGGAGTCGTTCGAGGCCGGTTGCCTGTTTGCCCGGGTCGAGGGTATCATTCCCGCCCCGGAATCGTGCCATGCCATAGCTGCCACGATCCGCGAGGCTAACCGGTGCAAAGAGACCGGTGAGGAGAAAGTCATACTGTTCAACCTCTCCGGCCACGGACTCATCGACATGGCTTCGTATGACAAATTCCTGGCAGGCGATTTGGTAAACTACTCACTGAGCGACGAAGAAATACACAAGAATCTGGAGGAGATAGACAAACAGGACTAACCCCATCGGTCCTGCTTTCGTTTTCCGACCCCTCACGCCACCGTACATGCCATTCGGCACACGGCGGTTTCCCCCAAAAAGATGCTGCCCCGTACCGGAAACGGGGCAGCATCTTTGCTCTATATCGGCCTGCGGGACTGCTTGTAGGCGAGTCTCCGTGTCACAATTTTTCCCTCTTCCGCCTTATCCGTCTTGGGGACGGTGTGCCATTGCCCCGGTTCCGAAGGCTTCAGCAGATGGCGTCTCCGCCGCAATTTGCAAGACACTTCCATAAGTAACTGTCTTTAAAGGATATACAACCCGTTCGACACTTCCGAAACTTCCCATTCCGCAGTCCGGCACAGCCTCGTGAAGACTTACGAAAGTATCCACTAAAGAGTATCGATAGTCTTACGTCAAGAGTATCGATACTCTTGCATCGACACTTTATATACTCTTAAGTGAAGAGTATCGATACTCTTTGGTAGAGAGTTTATATACTGTCTGCCGATGACTTACGTAAGTATCCACCTTGTACAGTATATTTACCATACCGGAGAGTTACGTATCTCCCTCATGCACGGGTCAGAGGATGTCCGTGGCGGACGAACAACGAAAAAGCCTCTGTCGCACAGTTGGCAGACAGAGGCTTTTTCGTTTAGCCTGTACCTTTCAGGCTCACCAGAATCGGTTACGTTCAGGACTGTATTCAAAACCTACAGCCTTCAGTCGCCGAATGATCTCGGCTTTGTCGACAGACATATCATCGCACAAGGCGTCGAGCGACGAATAGCAGTCACGCAGTTTCATGTTGATGAAGCTGTATAGCATCATCGGATCTTCTGGTAATTTCATTGTTACAATCTTTACTTAATAAACTAATACCAAGGGCAAAGGTAGGTATTCCTTTTCAAAAAACCATGTTCTACAACATGTTTTTGATGTATATCAAGTTACAAACGTTTGCACGCGTCATCCTCCATTTCCTGGCGGATTACGGCCAACATGCCCTGTACCTGTGCCAAAGCCAACATTCGTCCATGAAACGAGTAACCGGGATTGTACCCTTTATCCTCGTCGCCAAGCATCAACCGCCCATGATCCACACGCATCGGTAAGGACGGATTAGCCTGCTCGAAGATCCGAATCAAATCTGGCAAATATCCACGTCCGGTCAAATGAGAAGCCTCTATAAAATCGCCATTCGGCAAAACCTCCGTGCTGCGCAGATGGATGAAGTGCGTGCGGCCGGCAAACTTTCGAGCTAAACAACGGGTATCATTTTGCGCCCCCGCACTCAGCGAACCGGCACAGAACGTAAGCCCATTATGCGGATTGTCTACGGCACGAAGTATCCATTCAATATCCTCCTCGTCTGTCACGATACGAGGCAATCCCAACATCTGATAAGGCGGATCGTCCGGATGAATACACATATTAATATGGTGTACTTCGCAAACCGGCATAATGGCCCGCAAGAAATAACTCAGGTTTTCACGCAGCGCGTCACGGTCGATGCCTTGGTAACGATGCAGAAGTGAGCGGAAGAGGCTGACCGGATCGGGGTCTCCCTCGTGGATATTACCATTGACAAAGCCTTGTGTTTTTACAATAATGGTGTCTATCAACTCAGCCTTTTCACGCTCCTCCATCCGTTCAAAGAGTTGGCTTGCTTCAGCCAGTTCCTGAGGAGTATAATCCTTTTCCGCGCCTGGACGTTGCAAAATATACAAGTCAAAGCAAATAAAACGCAAACGGTCGAAATAGAGCGAAGAGGTGCCATCCGCCCAAGCATGCTGCAAATCCGTCCGAATCCAGTCAATCACAGGCATAAAGTTATAGCACACAGTGTGTACACCACACTTTCCTAAATTCTCCAAACTGACTATGTAGTTATCAATCAGCCGATCACGATCAGGCCCAGCATACTTGATAGCCTCACTCACGGGCAAACTTTCGACCACACTCCATCGCAAACCAAAGGATTCAATGTACTGTTTCAAATCCCGAATGGCTTCCACAGTCCATATTTCCCCATTCGGAACTTCATGCAAAGCGGTCACAATACCTGTGACACCTATCTGACGCAACATATTTAAAGTTATCGGGTCCTTCTTACCGAACCACCGCCAAGTCATTTCCATACTTATATTCTTTTTGAGATTAACAAATTAAAAAACATATATCTTTTTCTCTGTATTCTATTTCAGAACCCCGCAAAGGTATGAAATTATTTGAGATACAAAAAAATTAAAGCGAACTAAGCTGGTTTTATACTCGAAATAGCTAACTTTGCAGAAATTTAATAAATAGGTAATATCTATTATACAACAATGAGCGAAAAAGCACCTTTTTTGGTATTCTCGGGGACAAACTCAAGATACCTTGCAGAAAAAATCTGCGCAAGTCTGAATTGCCCGCTTGGACAAATGAACATTACCCACTTTGCCGATGGCGAGTTTGCAGTGTCATACGAAGAGTCCATCCGTGGAGCCAATGTATTCTTAGTACAATCAACCTTCCCCAATTCCGACAACTTAATGGAATTGCTCTTGATGATAGACGCAGCCAAACGTGCATCGGCCAAAACAATCAATGCAGTAGTTCCCTATTTCGGTTGGGCTCGTCAAGATAGAAAAGACAAACCACGTGTCTCTATTGGAGCCAAATTAGTGGCAGACTTACTGTCCGTAGCCGGCATAGACCGTTTGATTACCATGGATCTTCATGCAGACCAGATTCAAGGTTTTTTCAATATTCCCGTCGACCACTTATATGCATCGGCCGTATTTTTGCCCTATATCCAATCTTTGGAATTGGAGGACTTAGTAATAGCCACTCCCGATGTAGGAGGTTCCAAACGTGCCAGTACATTCTCCAAATACTTGGGAGTACCTTTGGTTCTGTGTAATAAATCACGCGAAAAAGCCAATGAAGTGGCCTCCATGCAAATTATCGGTGACGTAAAAGATAAGAATGTAGTATTGATTGATGATATTGTTGATACCGCAGGAACCATTACCAAAGCTGCTGACATTATGTTGGCCGCAGGAGCCAAATCAGTCCGTGCCATTGCCAGCCACTGTGTAATGTCCGATCCGGCTTCATTCCGAGTTCAGGAATCTGGACTGACAGAAATGGTATTTACCGACAGCATTCCCTATTCCAAGAAATGTGCCAAAGTAAAACAACTCAGCATTGCCGACATGTTTGCAGAAACCATTAAAAGAGTAGTCAATAACGAGTCAATCAGTTCACAATACTTGATTTGACGGGATTAAAATAAACCAAAGAAGCGAGAGCATGTTATATGATTCATACCCTCGCTTCTTTTTTATTTCCACAATGTCTAATATTCTCTTTATGCTAAGGGAAGAGAGATGCTAAAGGTCGAACCGACTCCTTCTTGGGAAGTGAACCATAACTTACCCCCGTTTTGCGCAACGAAATCCCGACAAAGCAATAAGCCCAAACCGGAACCTTCTTCTTGTTTGGTACCGTATGTGGTTTCATGATTTCCCGGATCCAGTAGTTTACGTTGCCTTTCTTCGCTAATACCGCATCCTTGGTCTATCACATGCATCACTGCCATATTACCAGCTCTTTCAAACTGAACCGTAATCTTTGAATTCGGAGAACTAAATTTAAAGGCATTACTCAATAAATTACGAACCACCGTTTTCATTGTGTCCACATCTACATTCACCATCAACGGCCCGCAAGGCATTATTTCCAAGCTGATTTGTTTCACCTCACCCGTCAACTTGAAAATATCGGAAACACCTTCCAAAATACTCACCAAATCAACTTCCTGAGGCACTAAAGTTATCTTTCCGGTTTGATTTCTCCCCCACTTCAACAGATTGTCCAATAAGGAATATACATCCTCCGTAGTCTGATTGGCAGTAATAAGTAAATCGTGCATCTCGTTTCCAATTTTGTCTACTGAAAGATGTTGGAGCAACATATTCAAGACCATCTTAATGGAACTAATTGGCGAACGCAAATCATGAGCTAATACAGAATAGAAACTATTATGTCCGGACAAAATTCGTTCCAACTCTGCACTCTTAGCCTCAACCAAACGCTTAGCAGCCACCAAAGATATCTGATGATAAATACGCGTGATAAGTTCTTCTTTGTTAAATGGCTTAGATATGAAATCATCGCCGCCAGCCTTGAAGCCTTTTACAATATCGGCTGTGCTGTTCAATGCCGTGAGGAAGATAATGGGGATGTTGCCGGTCTGCGGATCTTCCTTCAACGTTTTGGCTACATCAAAGCCACTCAAATCGGGCATCATGACATCCAGCAGCAGCAAATCGGGCTTTTCCTGCCGGGTCATCTCTATAGCCTGACGGCCGTTGGATGCCATCAGGATTCCAAACTTCTCGCTCGTAAGGAGCACCTTCAGCAACATGAGATTGGACATCACATCGTCCACTATCAATATCTTATATTCCGAAGGATTAATACTCATGTTCATCATTGTTATGGTTTTTAGATTTAGTTATTCTTGTCTATTGTTCTGTTCTTTAAAGTAATCAATAACGTGCATCAGGCCCTCTTCAAGGGGGATTCCGGGACTCCAGCCCAAATGTTGCTTGGCTAACGTAATGTCCGGCCTTCGCTGTTTGGGATCGTCATGAGGTAAAGGCTTGAAGATAATCTCCGAACCCGAACCCGTCAATTCAATAATCTTATGAGCCAACTCCAATATAGTGAACTCACCCGGATTCCCCAGATTGACAGGTCCTGTGAAGTCATCGCCCGTATCCATCATGCGTATCATGCCTTCAATTAAATCGTCTACATACTGAAAACTCCGTGTCTGCTTTCCCGAGCCATAAATAGTAATAGGTTTCCCTTGCAAGGCCTGCACGATGAAGTTGGAAACCACCCGTCCGTCATTGGGAAGCATGTAAGGCCCATACGTATTGAAGATACGGACAATCTTAATACGGACACCATTCTGCCGATAGTAATCCATGCAAAGCGTCTCGCCACAACGTTTTCCTTCATCGTAGCATGAACGTATGCCTATCGGATTCACATTTCCCCAGTAATTCTCAGTCTGTGGATGTATGACAGGATCACCATAAACCTCGCTGGTAGAAGCTTGAAGAATCTTGGCACCATTCCGCCGGGCCAGATCCAACATATTGATTACCCCCATAACGGCAGTCTTAATCGTCTTGATGGCATCGTACTGGTAGTGGACAGGCGACGCCGGGCAGGCCAGATTGTAGATCTCGTCTATATCCTCCGCTTCATAAGGAGAGATAACATCGTGGAATACAAATTCAAAATGAGGATGGCTCTTCAGCAGAGTAATATTCTTTTCCGAACCCGTAAACAAGTTGTCCAAACAAATCACATGACACCCTTCCTTCAACAACCTGGCACACAAATGAGTGCCGATGAATCCGGCACCGCCTGTGACTAATACTCTTTTTCTTGCCTCCATCTTTGATTGTTTAGCTTTAAACACATTTTCGTTCACAAAAATAAACCTTTTGAATCAATGATGCAAGCCCGAGGGTAAATCTTTTCCTATTATTTTTGTCAATCAGGCTTTCTGCGATACCGAAAGCATGCGGCGGGCATAGAACCATACGAACACGTAAGCCACCCAGGGCACCAGGAACGACCATACCATATTACTATAGTCGGCCACAGCCCCCATCAGCAACGGACCTACGACACCGCCCACGGGAGTCATCATTAGGAAGGAAGAAGCACGCTTGGTGTGACTGCCCAAGCCACGCAGCGACAAGGCAAAAATCGTGGGGAACATGATGGCCTCGAAGGCATAGCCACACAGTAAGGCCACCAGCGACACCAGACCCACATCGAGCAGCACCAAGGTGGTGGTCAGCACGACACCGGTGGCACAGCAGAACAGCATCTTCTCGGCACGGACGCTGCGCATAATCCAGCTGCCCGCAAAACGACCTACCAGGAACAACCCCACGCCGCCGAACGACAGCACCAACGACGCCTCGCGGGCGTGCATCCAGCCCTGCTCCACCACGGAGTTGATGAAGAAGCTGTTGATGGAAATCTCGCCTATCTCGTAGGCAAACAACGCGATCAGCCCGAACACGAACAGCCGATGCGACCACAAGCCCACCACGCGGCCCTCGGCATCCACTTCCTGCTCGTGCTCAATCTCCGGCAGCTTGACGCGCGAAAACACCAGCGCCACCAGCAACACCACCACGCCCATGCACACATAGGGCAAGGCCACATTGCCAGAGCCCCGGCCGCCGTCTTCGGAGAACAGCAGCAAGCCCGTCAGGATGGGAGCACAGATGCAACCCAGGCCGTTGAACGACTGGGCAAAGTTCAGGCGGCTGGCAGCCGTCTCGCGCGCACCCAGCTCCGTGGCATAAGGGTTAGCCGCAGTCTCCAGAAACGTCAGGCCGCAACCGATGACGAACAACGCCAGCAGAAAGATGTTGAACGACACGTAATGCTGCCCCGGCACGAACAGGAACGAGCCCACAGCATAGAGCAACAGGCCGAACACCACCCCGCGCCGATAGCCCCAACGGGTAATGAACAGCCCAGCCGGAATGGCCATGACGAAATAGCCCATGTACATCGTGGCCTGTATCAAGGCCGAATGCGACTTCGAGATGTCCAGCAACTCTTGGAAATGCTTGTTGAGCACGTCGAGAATGGCATGTGCAAATCCCCACAGGAAGAACAGGGAGATAATCAGAATGAAAGGAATCACGTATGATTCGCCTATCAAGGGTATCCGTTTCTGTTTCATATCGTCCAAAAGAAAAAATCGGTGCAAAGGTAGTAAAAACTGCGAGATTCTGTACCATCGGCCTAAAAAACCGAAAACGCACCTGGCTGGAGAAGTCCACCGCATCAATAAAAAAAAACCGGACAATCACAACCGCTGCAAAGACTTACGTAAGTATCGACATAAGACTTACGTAAGTATCGACATAAGACTTACGTAAGTATCGACATAAGACTTACGTAAGTGTCAATGCAAGACTTACGTAAGTGTCGATGCAAGACTTACGTAAGTGTCGATGCAAGACTTACGTAAGTGTCAACGTAAGACTTACGTAAGTCTTGACGAAAGAGATACGTATGTCACAACCGGACCCATAAGCATCTCATCCTAAGCCGATTACCATCTGTCAGCCGATAACCTTTCGGTCCAAGGGATCGCCCCTCCCCAACCTCAACAAACGAGAGATGCGCACCCGCCGAGTCGCCGGACACCGTTCCCGGCGGGAATCACGCCCGATAGAACAATCCTTACAAAAACGTCCCCCACCGGACCGTCGGAAGGTTTCCGCCCGAGGCGGAAAACGGGAAATTTTTGGAGAAATAAAAGCATGTATCTGTGATTTTTTCGTAGATTTGTCTACCAATAGCGAAAAACACATTTAATAAACATACTATTATGAAGACAATCAAACTCTACGCAACCCTATTGGTGTTGCTGACGGCCATTCTGACACCGTCCGCCTACGGACAAGGACTGAAGGCTTTCAAACTGAAAAACGGCCTCTCGGTGTACATCTGGGAGGACGAATCGCAATCGGACGTATTCGGCCTCGTGGGCGTACGGGCAGGCTCCATCAACGAACCGGCCGAGTACACCGGATTGGCGCACTACTTGGAGCACGTGATGTTCAAAGGCACCGACCAGATAGGCGCCCTGAACTGGGAAGCCGAACGGCCCCTGTACGAACAAATCATTGCCAAGTATGACGAACGGGCAGCCGCGACCGACCCCGCCCGGAAGGAGGCGCTGAATCAGGAGATCAACGAACTGACCCTCGAAGCAGGCAAAATCAGCCTTCCCACGGAGTACTCCAACCTGATGGAAAGTATTGGTGCCAAGGGCGTAAACGCCGGTACGACGTACGACTATACCTCTTATTATAGTTCATTCCCCGCCTATCAGGTGAACAAGTGGCTGGAAATCTCGTCACAACGCTTCATCGACCCCGTTTTCCGTTCCTTCCAGCCCGAACTGGAGAACGTATATGAAGAGTACAACCGCTCACAGGACAATCCCTACCGCACCGTCAACACCTTCTTCATGAGCAAGGCCTTCGAAGGTCATCCCTACTCGCGCGATGTCATCGGCCTGCCCGAACACTTGAAGAACCCGCAACTGAGCCGTCTCATCGAGTTCTACAACACGTGGTATGTGCCCGAGAATATGGTGCTGGTGTTGGCCGGCAACATCAATACGCAGCAAGTGGCCGGACGCATTGCCGCTACCTTCGGCCGCTTGACGCGCAAGCCTTTGCCCGAACGTCAGACTTATCCCGACCTGCACATCGAAGGTCGCCAGCAGTACAGTGCCAAGATAGGTACTTATCCACAAGTGCGCATGGTGTTCAACGGTGTACCTGCCGGACATCCCGACGAATATGCTCTGGACATCGCCCTCTCCCTGCTGAGCAACCAAAGCCAGACCGGTACGTTGGATAAACTGGTGCTGGATGGCGAGCTGACCAGTGCCGGAGCTGGTTCGTGGGCCTTACGCGAACAGGGACGTTCGGTAGTCATCAGCATTCCCTTGTACGACGAGAACCAACGCCGCTGGGAGTCGAACAAAAGTGCCGAGAAGAAGGCTTTGGAAGCCATCGGGCAGATAGCCAACGGCACCTTCGAAGAATGGAAAATCAACGCTATCAAAGCCGAGATGTGCCGTAACTTCGACCTTGCGCTGGAGTCGAACGAAAACATAGCCAACATCTTGCTGGATGCCTTTATCAATGAAAAAGACCTGAACCGGGTGCTGAACTACAAGGACGAAATCATGGCCGTGACCACCGACGACGTAAAGCGTGTAGCCAAGGAATACCTGGCAAACAACTACCTGGCCCTCTACATCGAGGAAGGCAAGGCGAAGAAAGACAGCAAGATTCAGAAGCCCAACTACAAGCCCGTGGAACCGCCCGTAGGTCAGCAATCACTCTATGCCACCCAGCTGAAAGGCATGCCCATCGGTCAAGTAGCCGAGACCTTCATCGACTTCAGCGACGTACAGGTAAAACCGCTGAACGACCGTTCGAAGATGTACTACACGCCCAACAAAGTGAACAACATTTTCCGCCTCGTGCTGCAATATGGTGCCGGCACCGAAGAATTCCCCAAGCTGGACATCGCCGCCAACCTGATGAACAACGCCGGAGTCATGGGCTTCTACGAACCCCAACAACTGAAAGAAGAACTGAGCAAGCTGAATGCCACCTGCTACGTGACGGCCAATGACAACTACTTGACCGTAGTCATGGAAGGATTCGACGAAACCCTGCCTCAGGCTTGTCAACTCTTGTCCCGTCAGATACTCATGCCCAAGCTGGATGACAAACAGTTGGCTCAATTGAAAGGTAGTCTCCTCAGTACCCGTCAACAACGCAAGGAGAACGTAAGCATCTTGAACGATGCCTTGCGCCAATATCTGCTCTACGGCGAGAAGTCGGATTACATCGACGAACTGACAGACAAGCAAATCCTTGAACTCCAGATATCAGAGCTGACCGGTGACATCAACCGTGCTTCCAACTATGAGTGCAAGATATTCTATAGCGGTACCCTACCCTTTGACAATGCCTACAGCATCCTGAGCCAGAACCTGCCGCTGGTGGCCAACGAACGTCCGACCCAATCGCCTCAGGCCAAACCTATGCAAGCCGTACAGGAAAACACAGTCTACTTCTTGCCCAACAACGATGCCGAGCAGGCTCAGATTCACTTCTACCTGCCCATGCAAGCAGCCGACAAGAAAGACGACGTATTGCGCGATGCTTTCAACCAATACTTCGGCCTTGACTTCACGGGATTGGTATTGCACGAGATACGCGAAAAACGCTCCATGGCTTATACGGCAGGTGCCTACGCCACGACACAAGGCATCGCCGGGAAAGCCAGCTACCTCTATGGCAGCATCGGTACGCAAAACGACAAAGCCAACGATGCACTGGATGTTTTCATGAACCTTGTGAACGATATGCCGAAGAATGCCGACCGCATTGACAACATCAAAAGCTACCTGCGGCAATCGGCTTTGACCAATCATCCCAGCTTCCGAAACAAAGCCATGTATAAGGTCAACCTCGAATACCAAGGCTACGCCGACGACCCGGCCAAAGAACAACTCAGTCAAATCGATGCCCTGACATTCGATGACATTGTGGAGTTCTACGAAACACACATCAAAGGCAAACCCTACTGCATAGCCATCATGGGCAACCCGAAGATGATTGACACGAAAAAGCTGGAAAAATACGGCAAAGTAGTAAAACTGAACGAACGGAAACTGTTCAATACCCAGGACGCTTTATTTTAACGTGAACTTGATATAAGAACGGACTTGTGAGGGTGTGTCATAACAGGTGTATGGCACACCCTCACTTGCATGAAGACTATCCCGCAACATTGGCCCCCTCTTTGCGCTATCTCGATATATATTCCAAGGTTTAAAAATATTCATTCCAAGGCTTAGAAATATTTACTCTAAGGCTTAGAGACATTTACTCTAAGGCTTAGAGACATTTACTCTAAGGCTCAGAGACAATAGCAAGGTAGTGCAAAGAGAGGACTGGGACAGCCCGAAAGGGACGTGAAAGTAGCGGAAGAAAACAACTTAGCCTCTCCCCTCCCTTCTGCTGAAGGAGATTTTTTAATTCTTCCCTGACAAGATAGGCAAACAAATTTTATACTTCACCGCCAAGATGCGAGTCATAAATACCACTACGCCACATACAACCTGACAAACGTAATCATCCAGACCGGCCAACGAACCCAGCCAATAGAACAAACCACCGACCACACAAGCCATGGCATAAATCTCCTTACGGAAAATCAAGGGAATCTCATTAATGAATACATCGCGGATGACCCCTCCGGCCGCACCCGTCATACTTCCCATGATAATGGCCACCCAAAACGGATACCCTAATGCCAAACTCTTACCAACACCTACCACGGTAAACAGAGCCAACCCGATAGAGTCGAAAAGGAAGAACGTATTATTCAAATGAATCAAGTACTTACCGAAAAGAGCCACGAACGCCAAAGCCAAAGCCGTACAGATGAGGTAAATAGGATCGGTCATCCAACCAGGAGTAACATCAAGCAACAAATCCCTCAACGTACCTCCTCCTACAGCCGTGGCAAACCCCACGACATAAGCTCCAAACCAATCGAAACGCTTCGCCGAGGCCAACCGAATGCCACTGATGGCAAATGCAAACGTACCAATAAAATCGAGTATCTGAACAAATGTAGGCATACACACAAAAATTTTCCGCAAAGTAACAAAGAAAATTCCATTGGAAAACGTACTTTTGTGAAAGAAATCAATTTTATATTTGACACATGAAAGTAACCATTGTATCGGGCGCACGCCCTAACTTCATGAAAATAGCTCCGTTATGCCGCGCCATTGATGCCGCACACGAAGCGGGAAAAGACATTTCTTATCGCATCGTCTATACCGGCCCCGAAAACGACCCCGCCTTGGAACCCACCCTGTTCACCGACTTAGCCATGCGTCGCCCGGATGCTTACCTGGGCGTTACAGGTAATGACCATTCGCAAGTGACAGCCGACATCATGCTGGCTTTCGAGCAGGAGTTGAACGCCCATCCGGCACAAATCGTTTTGGTAGTGGACGACATGACCGCTACGATGAGTTGTGCCATCGTCGCCAAAAAACGCGGTCTGAAAGTGGCACATGTCATTGCCGGAACTCGCTCGTTTGACATGAATATGCCTCGCGAAGTGAACCGCACCATCGTAGACGCCATTTCAGACTATTTGTTCGCTGCCAGTATGGCCGCCAACCGAAACCTGAACCAGGAAGGTATGATTCCCGACTATATACATAATGTAGGTAACATCCTGATGGACACTGTACGCTACAATCGTCACCGACTTACACAACCCGTCTGGTTTGCTCCGATGGGACTTAAAAAAGGGTGCTACCTACTCTTTACCCTCAATCGACATGAATTGCTTCGACAACGCCCCGTTATGTTGTCCCTGATGCACACCCTCCTCAGCCATGCGGGAGACACTCCCATTGTAGCCCCTCTGCATCCTTACGTACAACAGGCCATCAAATCTTTAGAACTAAATGCGCCTAACCTGCACATATTGCCTCCACAAAGCTACCTTCATTTTGGCTTCCTTATCAACCAAGCTAAAGGTATCATTACCGACTCGGGCAACATCGCAGAAGAAGCTACTTTCCTTGATGTACCCTGCATCACATTGAACAGCTATGCGGAACATCCCGAAACATGGCGCATAGGTACTAATGAACTGGTAGGCGAAAACTCCTTTGCACTGGCCTCAGCCATGGACAAACTAATGAAAGGCGAATGGAAGCACAGTACCCTTCCCGAACGATGGGACGGACGCACTGCCGAACGCATCGTTAAGGTATTATTGGAATAAAAGCCTTCTATAAACCAAGAAGGCTACTGAATAAAAAATATCAATCCTTCCTTAGTAACACCATAGTCTACTACAGAAGGATTGATATTTTTTATAGCTGATAAACAAGTTATTCGTCTTTCTTCAATGCAAAGCCCAATAACATGCCATTATAACTATCAGTCAAAGCACTGATGCCTTGCAGAGCAGAACTGTTACTTTTGCTGGAAATGAAAGTTATCAAATCGAGCAACTTGTCTACATTGAACAACATTTGCAGTTCCGATGAAGTACAATTAATCGAAGTATTCAATTTCAGCAGTCTGGAAAACCTTAATTCAGCTTGTTCATTTTCAGCATTATATATGTAGGTCCCTTTTAGTTCTTTCTTTCCTAAACGGGTTACAAAGGAGCTATCGGCTTGGAATGTGAAGCTAAATTCTCCTTCTTTTATACCAAGTCTTTCTAACTGTTCATCTAACTTATTGGTAATGGCTGAAGCCGCCAACGACCCTCCGGCATTCTTCAACACATTATCAGATTCAAACTGAATAGCTGAACCCGTATAAGTCCAACTTCCTTCCATACTAGCAGTGTTCTTTTGTGTAAGCGTATTTACGGCTTTTTCGACATTTTCTCTATTCAAAATGTCTTTTAAAGATTGGGCATGTACCTGAGGAACCACCAAGCATGTGGCAAAAATCATACAACCCATAAATAACTTTCTCATTGTTATCATTTATTTTGGTTTAAATTCACTTCTTTATTGATACTTTCGATGTATGCTAACAATTCTGAACGGCCAGTTTGATTGTCTGCGGAAGTAACGAAATGAGGAGGTAGTTCTTCCCATTGCTCCGATAGTTTATTCAGATATTGCTGAATATTACTATTCAACCGACCACTTTTCAACTTATCGGCTTTAGTGAAAACAAGTGCAAAAGGAATTCCATTTTCCCCTAACCACTCAATAAAAGACAGATCAATGGCCTGCGGTTCATGTCGGCAATCAATAAGAACAAACAGACTGGTCATTTGCTCCCGTTGCAGAATATATGTTTCAATGACACGCCTGATCTGTTCTTGTCCTTTCGCATTACGTTTAGCATAACCATAACCCGGTAAATCGACAATATACCAACTTTTGTTCACCAGAAAGTGATTGATAAGCATTGTTTTCCCCGGAGTGGCCGAAGTCATGGCCAACCCTTTCCGTCCGGTCAGCATATTAATCAAACTCGATTTTCCCACATTAGACCTTCCGATAAATGCATATTCCGGTAACGTACCTGCCGGACATTTCTTCACATCCTGATTACTCGTTATGAATTCCGCACTTGTGATAATCATCTTGTACTCAAAAAATAATTTTACTCATTTGCAAAGGTAGCACTTATTTACGTATCTTTGCGACCCAATTACCAAAGTTTAAGTTATGAACGAACAATTTCCTTCGGTATTATTAGAAAAAGCAGTAGGTGAATTTGCTAAACTTCCCGGCATAGGACGGAAAACAGCTTTGCGCCTGGTGCTACACCTGTTACGACAGGACACTGCCACGGTGGAAGCTTTTGGTCATGCAATGATAACTTTAAAACATGAAGTGAAGTATTGCCAAGTATGTCATAACATATCCGATACAGAGACATGCCGTATTTGTGCTAATCCTCATCGGGACCATTCGGTGATTTGTGTCGTAGAGAACGTGCGCGACGTAATGGCAGTCGAAGCTACCCAACAGTATACAGGGTTGTATCATGTATTAGGTGGCGTCATTTCTCCCATGGATGGGATTGGACCCAACGATTTACAGATAAACAGCCTTATCGAACGAGTAAAAACAGGAAATATTAATGAAGTGATTCTGGCTCTGAGTACGACAATGGAAGGAGATACGACTAACTTTTATATTTATCGTAAACTGGAAGAATTCAATGTCAAACTTTCCGTGATAGCTCGCGGAATTTCAGTAGGAGACGAATTAGAGTATGCAGACGAAGTAACACTAGGACGAAGCATTGTCAATCGGACTCCATTTAACGGTACCGTATAACTTTAAATGATAACAAAATGGAACAACAAATAAAGAAAAGTATATCCTACCTGAAAGGAAGCTATTTCTGTTTCTGGCTATTGCCGATACTACTTATCATCTGGGGGGAGATGTGTGGAAACGGAGTAGGAATCTATGCAGGCGAAACTCGCACCTCTTACTATATGGAAACTTTATCCATCCTACTGACAGCCGTATGTGTACCCGTTTCCTTAAAACTCTTTGCTTGGGTATTGGTTCATAAAATCGACACCGTAGGCATTGCGAAAGCCATATATCTATATATAATATGGAGTAACGTCCGGCTATTATTACTAGCCCTGCCTCTAATCGTAGGTGGATTGACTTATTATTTAACGATGAGTACGACGGGGGCATTGTGCGCAGCCATCACACTGACAGCTTCTTTATTCTGTCTTCCGGGAGAAAAGCGTCTACGACGCGAACTGCATATCGAAACTACTGATGAGGAGGAATAAGCCCCATGGGAAAGAGCTTTTTAACAGGTAAACAAGTAAGGCTACGTGCCATGGAACCCGAAGACCTGGAATTGATTTATACGATAGAAAATGATCCAGAGATGTGGGATGTATCCAATTTCAATGTACCCTACTCCCAATTTGTCGTGCGTCAATATATCGAAAATTCACAGTGCGACATGTTTGCTGACAAGCAACTAAGGCTGATGGTGGTACGAATAACTGACAATGTAGTGGTCGGTACAGTAGACGTGACGGACTTTGCCCCCTTGCATCGCCGAGGAGAGGTCGGCATCGGCATCCTAACCCAATATCAAGGAATGGGCTATGCCACGGAGGCACTACAACTCCTTTGCGACTATTTATTCAGCTTCTTGTATATACATCAATTAACGGCTCACATCGCCGTGGACAATCAAGCCAGTCTGCATCTGTTCAAGTCATGCGGATTTATGGAATGTGGAATATTGAAAGAATGGTGGTTTACCTACGGACAATTTAAAGATGTAGTAATATTACAACGCTTTCACTCCAGCTAATTCAAGGACGGCACTTGCGGAAAACGAGCCCACATTTTATATTTTCCCCCTAAAGTACTCAACGTCTTTTCCCACAAAAGGGGAGATGCTTCTTCATCCATAAGAAATTCTCGGTTGGTCTTACTGATGAACCACGTATTTTCTTTAATTTCCTGATGCAATTGTTCATATCCCCATCCTGAGTATCCTAAGAAAAAACGGATGACCCCTTTAATGCTTTCATGAGTCCGGATGTATGCCTTTACAGCATTAAAATCGCCGTTCACATAAAACCCCTCTCCTATCTGCAACGAACCGGGTATGCCGGGTAGGGTATGCAAGTAAAATAAAGTATCCATGCTTAACGGCCCCCCTTTATAAATAGGAATGTCTTCGCCATAGTCTTTGAAATCGTCAATTATTTCGTTTAACATGATGGACAGAGGCTTATTCATGACAAGCCCTATTACCCCGTCTTTCGTATGATCAATGAGCAGGATAACCGAACGGCCAAACATGTAATCACACAAAAAAGGCTCTGAAATCAGAATTTTTCCCCGGGCAGGAACCACATGATTAGTCTCTATTTTAAAAATATCCGTGTTATACATGACGCCGAATTTACAGATAATTATTTGAAAAACAAATATATTACGGATATTTTTTCCGAAAATCATCCTTTTTTCTCCCCCATGCTCTTTTCCCACGCTACAAGGTAGTTCGCAAAACCCAGTTGGGTTCGAGGTAAAATCCAGTTGGATTCGGGTACAAACCCAACTGGATTTTTTATAGCCCCTAATCAGACCTTTCCGGAAGCCTGTATAGGATGCTCTTGGGCGAAAGCTGCCATACGTTCGTCCAATAGCGCATATTGATGGTCTTGAATGAAAGATGTACACGCCCTGAGGCCCTGCTGGTCACTCCCCGTAGTAACCAACGATATGGCACTTACCCCATAATACATGAGTTCCTTAGCCAGTTCACCACTCGTCATACCCGGATAACCGATCGTGAAATAAAAACCATCGGCTATCGGTTCACCTAAGTCATTATCGTATACCAAATAGAAATCATGACGCAGAAATATCTCTTTCAATCTCCGGGCACGTTCGCCATATACTTTCACTTCGTCCAAGAAATGATATTTTCCATCGCAAGCAGCCTTCAACATGGCAGCCAAGGCATATTGTGCCGAATGACTTGTCCCGGAAGACAGTGCATACAACACCCGATGTATGAACACAGACCCAAACGTGCCGCCCCCATAACGCTGGGTCAGTCCGTCATATTTTCGATGGTACAATCGGTCAGAAATGCAGCTGACGCCGATACGCTGTCCGGCATAACTAAAGGCTTTTGAACCCGAGATAAGCAAAATGTAATAATCGGTATAATGAGCGACTGTGGGCTGATAGGGAGGTTGGAAAGGTTTACCCAAGTCCTGGCGAAAATCCATAGCAAAATAGGCCAAATCTTCTAAGACGATGACATCATACTGAGTGGCCAATGCTCCGATAATACGCAGTTCTTCTTCTTTGAGGCATACCCAACTCGGATTGTTAGGATTGGAGTAGATAATGGCTGAAATGTTCCCTTTCTTAAGATAGCTTTCCAACTTATCTCTCAATTTCTCCCCGCGATAGTGATACACATCAAAAGTCTCATACTTCTGCCCCATCACCACCAACTGTTGTTTTTGGACAGGGAATCCCGGATCGATGAACAATATCGTATCTTTCTGAGGATTACATTGGCTACAAGTGAGAAACGAAGCAAAAGTCCCCTGCATGGAACCGGTAACAGGCACACAGCCTTCGGATGAAACGTCTACATTAATAAAAGCCTTGATGAAACGCGAAGCTTCTTTTTTCAACTCAGGCAAACCGTTGATGTCAGGATACAGACTAGCGATGCCATGTTGCAAGGCTTGAATTTCAGCTTCTACACCTATCGCAGAAGGTGGAAGTCCTGGCACCCCCATTTCCATTTTGATAAATTCCATTCCGGACAGTTTTTCTACTGTAGCTGCAATAGCTTTCACTTCCCGAATAGTTGCCTTAGCAAAATCTGTAATCTGGAACTCATTAATAACTTGATCAACAAGGTCGCGTAATATAGGAGTTGTTTTCATGATGATTTTTAGTTTTAAATGAACATTGTTATTGTACAAAAGTACATAAATAACTTCATATTACTCCATACAACCCATCATAGAAAAGAGAAAAAAACACTTTTATGAAGTTTTTTTTGAGAAACTATTGCAGATATAAAAAAAATACCTACCTTTGCACCCGCAATCGAGAGAGATAGCAACGAAAGAAAAACAAAATGGTGCGTTAGTTCAGCTGGTTAGAATACATGCCTGTCACGCATGGGGTCACGGGTTCGAGTCCCGTACGCACCGCAACTCGAAAAAGCAAAATTAGGAAAAGCTCTGATTCCCAACGGAATTAGGGCTTTTTTATTGGTTTTCGGGCGGCAAAAAATAGCGTTTTAGA
>CALUOT010000050.1 GCA_944322355.1 uncultured Bacteroides sp.
TCGTCGCACGCCGCCATGCCGAAGGCAAGGAGGAGGACTGCAAAAAGTTTATACCCGTGCAGCAGGATGCTACACTTATTCCAATAATCGCTAATCGTTTTTCTAAACATATTTATTGAATTAAAGATTTTTATGATGGGTCGTTAGAGCATACAAAAAGCCCCGAAACAGGCGTACAGATGTACTGTAACCGCATAGTTCCGGGGGTATAGGGACTCTTCTCCGACTTTGACTGAGAAGAAGGAGGTATTGCAAATAAATAAAATTATTGTATCTTAACGCGCGAGGCTCTACTGTGTGTGTTTATACAAGAATCACACATACGCAAATTTTTCGCCAGGTTTTTATCCGCCTGTTTGCATACGAAATCCTGTTTCGTTTCCGTGTCCGGATTGCGGAGGAAACCGGTAGTCGTAAGGGGTCGTGTCGCCGGTCGTAGGGGGAATATATGTCCGTATGGCTTCATAGTCCACAAAGGTAGAGAAAATCGTTTTTCCGGCAAAGGATTTCGGGCACTTATTGTTCAAAAAATAGCGGTAGTTATCCGGAAAATTCATGTAATTCGCAGAACTATTTGTTTGTCATCTGTTTGTGAATCTTCAAATTGTAAATTTGTAGATGCGGATAGTTCGGCTTGACGGATTGAATCGTAATTTGTCGATCGCAAACCTCTGGTTTAGGGTATCTAAACAGGCACTTGGCGTGTCTCAACAGGCTGTTTACGCGTCTCAACAGGCTGTTTACGAGTGCTAAAAGGGGGGTATGGAAGCCACTGGATCATCGCACTGTCCGACGAGGTCCCGGTGTCAGTACTCCGTAGGTCTGCTGAAAAATAATCTTCTCGTCATGTCCCATTATACAAAGATAAACGCTATCTTTGTTTCCCATTTCATAAATATAGATTCAAACCGTGGCAGAACAACGAAAAAATATCCGTACGGCAAGGAAGAAAACGCCGGAACCTGTGACCGATTATGGACGTATCCAGCCTCAAGCTCCCGAATTGGAAGAGGCGGTATTGGGTGCTTTGATGATAGAAAAAGACGCTTTTTCACTGGTCAGTGAGATTTTGCGTCCGGAGTCGTTTTATGAACACCGGCATCAGCTGATTTATGCGGCCATTACCGACTTGGCCATCAACCAGAAACCGGTGGACATCTTGACCGTCAAGGAACAGTTGTCCAAGCGTGGCGAGCTGGAGGAAGTGGGAGGCCCGTTTTATATTACCCAGTTGAGTAGCAAGGTGGCTTCGTCAGCCCACATTGAGTTTCATGCCCGCATTATTGCCCAAAAGGCATTGGCGCGCGAGCTGATTACTTACACAAGTCAAATTCAGAGCAAGGCATTCGATGAAACCATCGATGTGGGTGACTTGATGCAGGAGGCAGAAGGAAAATTGTTTGAAATTTCCCAACGAAATCTGAAAAAAGAATATACACAGATTAATCCCATTATTGCCCAGGCCGTGGATCAGATGCAAAAAGCAGCGGCCCGTACCGATGGCCTGAGCGGATTGGAAAGTGGTTTCACCAAGTTGGACAAGATGACATCGGGTTGGCAAAATTCGGATTTGATTATCATTGCTGCCCGTCCTGCCATGGGTAAGACGGCATTTGTCCTTTCGATGGCCAAGAACATAGCCGTGAATTTTCGCAATCCTGTGGCCTTGTTTTCGCTCGAAATGAGTAATGTGCAGTTGGTGAATCGTTTGATATCCAATGTGTGCGAAATTCCGAGTGAGAAAATCAAGAGTGGTCAGTTGGCCGATTACGAATGGCAACAATTGGATTATAAGTTGCGTGACTTGCTCGATGCCCCTTTGTATGTGGACGATACCCCTTCGCTTTCGGTGTTTGAGTTGCGTACCAAGGCTCGTCGTCTGGTGCGCGAACATGGAGTGAAACTCATCATCATCGACTACTTGCAATTGATGAATGCCAGTGGCATGTCCTATGGGAATCGTCAGGAAGAGGTGAGTACCATCTCCCGTTCATTGAAAGGACTGGCCAAGGAGTTGAATATTCCCATCATTGCCCTGTCTCAGTTGAACCGTGGGGTGGAAAATCGGGAAGGCGAAGAAGGGAAACGTCCCCAGCTGAGCGACTTGCGTGAATCGGGTGCCATTGAGCAGGATGCCGATATGGTTTGTTTCATCCATCGTCCGGAGTATTATAAGATTTACACGTCAGCCGATGGCACTGACCTTCGCGGTATGGCCGAAATCATCATAGCCAAGCATCGTAATGGTGCGGTAGGGGATGTACGTTTGCGCTTCATTGGGCAGTATACCCGTTTCCAGAATCCGGAGGACGACTTGATTATTCCTCCACCGGGTGAGGGAAGCGGAGGAACCACCTTCGGTTCGCGCATGAATGCCCCTATCGGGAGTACGGCTACGCCTCCACCGCCCACACCGGCTGATTTCAATCCGTTCGGTGCTCCGTCGAACGATGGCCCGTTGCCTTTCTAATGTCGTTTCAGGCGGAGTACCCTTACTCCGGTCCAGCTTGGGTTATGGGCAAACATTTCGGCGAATGAGCCGGAGGAGAAAGTGACTTTCTTCTTAGAAGAGGAGGCATGAAGCAATTGGAGTTGCCCGTTTTGATAATAAGCCAATCCCAGGTGAACCACATCTAATCCGGGAATGTCCGTGGTGATGCAGAGGATGTCTCCGCTTTGTATCCACGGGTATCCTTCGTCGGTGATTTTTTCCTTGGGAAGGTAGTGGACGGTTTGTCCGGATAGTCTCTCTTCAATGGCTTTCATGCGCTGTCGGTTGGCGGGAGAGTCTTTCAGATGGCGGTAGGCTTCGGGATGGGTGGACATAAAGGAAAGTCGGATGGACAGGGTATCGGGGCTATGGAGAGCTGTCAGGTCTTCGATGAATCCGTTTTGCACACCGCTCGCTATCCACTCGGTGAGGTAGTGCAGACGGGAGGTATAGCCATCGATTATCCCGTTGCGGTAGCGTATCTTCCTCAAGTAGTCTTCGAATCGGTCTCCATCCGTTTCGGCCAGGGATTGGGCCAATACATATTCTACGAACGTTGTACAATCCACTTCTTCCAGATTGACCACCAATTGCTCCTCCTCGTTGACTTCAAGCGTATGGGCGGTATAGGGTTTCCCTACATAAGTCAGGGCATGACGAAGCATCACCCTACCTCCGGCTTCCTGAGCACCGGAGGTAAGGGATAGGAAGGCTGCATAAAGCAGCAACATATAAGTACGAACGGAATTCATTCACTCAGAGTTACACCTTCGCGCAGCCATTTCTCCAGTTCGCCTGTCCATTGGCGTTTGTAGGTAAATTTATCGCCAAATCCCCAACCATGTCCGCCGGTGGGATAGACGTGCAAGGTGGCTGTTACTCCGTTTTGCAGCAAAGCTTCGACATACTGCATCCCGTTGGCGGGAGGAACGGCACGGTCGTCGGCCGAAAGTATGACGAAGGCTTGCGGCGTCCGGTCGTTGACTTGTTTCTCCAACGTATAGCGGCTCTCCAGTTCCGGCGTCGGATTGCTGCCCAACAGGTTCTGGCGCGAGCCTCCGTGAGTCACATCGGGGTCCATGGAAATGACAGGATAAAACAGAATCTGGAAGTCCGGTCGGGTTTCTTCGCTGCTGTAAAGCGTAGCCAAAGAAGCGGCCAGATGTCCACCTGCCGAGGCGCCCATAATGCCCACGTGGTGTGGATTCACGCCCCATTCCGACGCATGTTGACGTACCAGGCGGATGGCTTGTTCGGCATCGGTCAACGGAACTTCATGATGTCCGTTGGGCATGCGATATTTCAGCACGACGTAGGTGATGCCTTGTGCATTGAACCAAGCTGCCATGTCGTGTCCTTCGTGATTCATGGCCAAGCGGGCATATCCTCCACCCGGACACATGATGATGGCCATCCCGTTCGGTTGACGAGCCGGATAGACAGTGATGGAGGGATCGACAACGTTGGCTACACGACCTCCTTCGAGGTCTTCTTCCGTCCCCGTCAGGCCGTTGCTGTTAGGAGCTCCTGATGGCCAGAGGGACAGTTCGACAGGCTTCTGTGCAGATAGCATAGTGGCTAAAGACAATAGAATAACAGATAAAAAAAATCTCATAATAGGTATTAATTTAAAGTTGAATAATCAAGTGATTTTATCGGGTGTGCATGGTCGCTTTGATAAAGTAGGCTATCAGGATGAAATAGGCTACTAATGCTACGACTTGTGACATCGGGTTGGCCGTCCAGGCATCGTTCACCAAGTTGACGCCTCCCCAACGCAAGCCTGCACTGACTACCCCCATCAAGGCACCACCTGCGATGAAGCCCGAAGCCAGGAGCGTACCTTTCTCACCGCGTGCCGTGTTGACCGACGCGTCTTTACTGCGGGTCGTCACATACCAGTTGATGGCGCCTCCCACTACTAGGGGGATATTCAGTTCCAACGGGATGAACATGCCCAGAGCAAAAGCCAGGGCGGGAATCTTGAGGAACGTCAGCACGATGGCCAGTACGGCACCAATGCCATAGAGCAACCATGGAGCTGCCACGCCGTTCATCAGCGGTTCGATGACGGCTGCCATGGCGTTGGCTTGCGGGGCGGCCAGTTGTCCGCTGGTGAATCCGTAGGTCTTGTTCAGGATAATCATGACGCCTCCTACCGTAGCCGCCGAAACGATGGTGCCGAGGAACTTCCAAGTTTCTTGTTTGATGGGCGTGGTTCCTAACCAATATCCTATCTTCAGGTCGGTGATGAAACCTCCTGCCATGGAGAGCGCCGTACAAACTACACCACCCATGATGAGGGCTGCCACCATGCCGCTGGGACCTTTCAGCCCGACAGCCACCATAACGACGGAGGCCAGAATCAGCGTCATCAGCGTCATGCCCGAAACCGGATTGGTACCGACGATGGCGATGGCATTGGCTGCCACAGTGGTAAAGAGGAAGGCGATGATGGCTACGAGCAGAATGCCTACTACGGCGTGCAACAGATTGCCTTGCATCACATCGAGATAGAAAAACAGGAAGACCAATATCAGGGTGATGATGGAGCCGATGGCAATGAACTTCATGGACAGGTCGCGTTGGGTGCGGAGTACCTGGCCGTCGGTTTTGGACTTACCGCCCATTTCCTTGGCGGCCAGTCCAACGGCACTCTTGATGATACCCCATGACTTGATGATGCCGATGATGCCCGCCATGGCAATACCGCCGATACCGATGCTCTTGGCATAGTAGGTGAAGATATCTTCGGGCGACATCTGTCCGACGGTTTGGGTGATTTCCGGATTCCATTGGTTCAGCACCGTGTCACTCCAGATGAGCGACATGCCCGGAATGATAATCCACCACACGGCCAGTGAGCCGAAGCAGATGATGGCTGCGTATTTCAGTCCGACGATGTAGCCCAAGCCCAGCACGGCAGCTCCGGTGTTGACCTTGAACACCAGCTTGGTTTTCTCGGCCAATAGGTCGCCCCAACCACAGAAACGGGTAGTGAAGTTTTCGTTCCACCATCCGAAGGTGGCTACAATGAAGTCATACAGTCCGCCTACCAGTCCGGCCATCAATAACGGCTTGGCCTGATTGCCTCCTTTTTCGCCCGATACGAGCACCTGTGTGGTGGCGGTAGCTTCGGGGAAAGGATATTTCCCATGCATGTCACTGACAAAATACTTGCGGAAAGGTATCAGGAACAGAATGCCCAGAACGCCTCCTAATAAAGAACTGATGAATACTTGCGGAAAGGTGACGGCTACTTCTTCCGGATAACTTTCCTGCAGGATGTACAAGGCGGGTAGGGTGAAGATGGCACCCGCTACGATGACTCCCGAACTGGCACCGATGGATTGGATAATGACGTTTTCTCCCAAAGCATGTTTCCGCTTGGCTGCACTCGATACACCTACGGCAATAATGGCAATGGGGATGGCTGCTTCAAAAACTTGTCCTACTTTCAGCCCCAGGAAGGCTGCTGCTGCCGAGAAGAGAATAGCCATACAGATACCCCATGAAACTGACCAAAAGTTAACTTCCGGATATTTCTTGTCCGGACTCATCAGTGGGTTGTACGTTTCACCGGGTTTCAATTCACGGAATGCGTTTTCCGGTAAACTGGTAATAGGTTCTTCTTCCTGTTTCATAATTGAATGTCTGTTTTTTTATTTCTATTAATTAATTTGCATTCAAAAATACAGAAATATTCGTTTGTTCGGATACTTTTGAAGAGTTTTTTTCATGAAATGGGGGGATAAAAAAGTCTTGCCACATTTTCCGGACGAGGATCAATGTGGCAAGATTTGAATGAAATAAAGTATTCGCTGATTAAAAGCGATTATTTACTGGCTTCTTCGGCCGGAGTCATATTCCCTTCGATAGTCAGACGTACCATTTCCGATTTGGCATTACTTCGTACCGTTATAGACTTTTTAAAATGACCGGGAAATTTACCTGTACCATTATAAGTTACTTCGATAGTACCCGTTTTTCCCGGAAGAACCGGTTCTTGCGTGTACTTGGGAACAGTACATCCACATGAAGCTACTACTTGATGAATTACTAACGGACCATCTCCTACGTTCGTAAACGTGAATGTACATTTTACTACCGGGTTGCTTTCTGAGAAAGTTCCGTAGTCGTGACTCATCTTATCGAATTTAATGTCTGCGTGACTTTGAGCAGCAACATAACCGATGCTCATAACCATGAGCAGCAAGTATAAAAATGATTTTTTTACCATAGCTTTTTAATTTTTGCGGCAAAGATATAGTTATATTCAGTAGGATATATCTTCTTGCTCATGAATTAGCATTATTTTACTTCATACTGCCTCCAATGATGTCCAGCAGCTCGTTTGTAATGGCCTGTTGACGTCCTTTATTATATTGTTTGGTCAAGTCCTGAATGAGTTCATTGGCATTGTCCGTAGCCGTCTGCATCGCTATGGTGCGTGCGGCATGCTCTGAGGCGTTGGAATCCTGAAGCACGGTGAATATCTTCTGACATAACACTTTGGGCAACAAGGCTGCAATGAGTTCCTCTGTTGAAGGTTCTACAATATAATCCTGATTGTAGACTGTATTCTTGTCCTTCTCGGCCATGCTTTGGCGCACCTCTTCCGCCATCTTCTTCAAATCTATCGGCAGAAACTCATCCTTGGTCAGAACCTGTGTTCCCACTGACTTGAAGTGATGGTAAATCACTTCAACCCGGTCCACTCGCTTGTCTGCGAAATCACTCATCAGCCGATCGGCCAATTGATAGGCTTCCGCGTACGAAGGTTTGTCCGCCATAGCCTGATAACTGCCTTGTGGCTCATACCCCATTTTCTTCACGGTTTCTTCAATCTTCTTGCCGACCGGATAAATCAGTACGTCTTCTTTTTTCAAGGACTTGTATTCTTCCAAGGTTCGTTCCAGCATTTTCACTACGTTCAGGTTGAAAGCGCCGCACAACGAACTGTTGGAAGAAAATACTACGATGGCCACTTTCGTCACCGGGCGCACCTCCGTATAGGGCGACTGGATGGAAAGGTCATTTCCCATAAAGTTTATCAGGATTTCATTCAACTTCTGTTGGTAAGGGTACATGCCAAGCACACGGTCCTGCGCTTTATGCAGCTTGGCTGAAGCTACCATCTTCATGGCTGATGTAATTTGGCGTGTACTCTTTACAGAACTTATCCTATTTTTAACCTCTTTCAGTGAAGCCATAATATTCCGGATTATTAACTGAATTGTTTGGCAACCATTTCTGCCGTGCTTTCGATAATCTTGCAAACATCCTCATTGATGGTACCTGTTTTCAAAATATCAAGTACGTCCGCGCGGTGGTTCATTTCCAACGACTCAAGGAACGCGTGTTCAAAATCGCTTACCTTGGCCAATGGTACGTTTTTCAGCAAACCGTGTGTGCCACAATACAAAATGGCGATTTGCTTTTCCACAGGCATCGGGCTGTATTGAGGCTGAACTAAGAGACGTGTATTCTTCTGTCCTTTGTCAATGGTCAGTGCCGTAACCGGGTCCATGTCTCCACTGAATTTGGAGAAGGCTTCCAATTCACGGTATTGAGCTTGATCTATTTTTAAGGTACCAGCCACTTTCTTCATAGCCTTTACTTGGGCATTGCCACCTACACGGCTCACGGAGATACCGACATCAATAGCCGGACGGTTGCCCTGATTGAATAGGTTCGTATCGAGGAATATCTGACCATCGGTAATAGAGATTACATTAGTCGGAATATAGGCTGACACGTCTCCCGCCTGGGTCTCGATGATAGGCAAGGCCGTCAACGAACCGCCTCCCTTCACTTTCCCTTTCAGGCTGTCGGGCAGGTCGTTCATCTGGGCGGCCACCTCCTGTTGATTGATAATCTTGGCGGCACGTTCCAGCAAACGGGAGTGTAGGTAGAAGATATCGCCCGGATAGGCTTCACGTCCCGATGGACGGCGCAGAATCAACGACACCTCACGATAGGCTACGGCCTGCTTGGACAAGTCATCGTATACTACCAAGGCATGTCGGCCGGTATCGCGGAAATATTCTCCGATGGCCGCACCGGCAAAAGCCGCGTAATACTGCATAGCAGCCGGTTCGCCTGCGGTAGCCGCTACTACGATGGTATAATCCATGGCTCCGTACTTGCGCAACGTATTAACGATGGAGGCTACCGTAGAACCTTTTTGGCCGATGGCCACATAGATACAATATACCGGATCGCCCGCCTCGTAGTTGGTACGTTGGTTGATGATGGTGTCTATGGCAATGGCCGTTTTTCCCGTCTGTCGGTCACCGATAATCAGCTCACGTTGTCCGCGGCCGATAGGAATCATCGCGTCTACGGCTTTCAGACCGGTTTGCAAAGGTTGGTTTACGGGCTGGCGGAAGATAACTCCCGGCGCTTTACGTTCCAACGGCATTTCACACAATTCGCCTCCTATCAATCCTTTTCCGTCGAGTGGTGCGCCCAGTGGGTCGATGACACGTCCTAACATGCTCTCACCCACCATGATGGAAGCAATACGCTTGGTACGCTTTACGGTAAATCCTTCCTTGATTTTGTCCGTAGGTCCCAGTAATACAGCGCCCACGTTATCCTCTTCAAGGTTCATTACAATGGCTTTAATACCGTTGTCAAATTCCAGCAGCTCGTTGGCTTCGGCGTTGCGCAAACCGTAAATGCGGACTACGCCGTCGCTTACCTGGAGCACGGTGCCTATCTCGTCTAATTGTACGCGGGTGTCAATGCCTTCCAGTTGCTTGCGTAAAATGTCAGAGACTTCACTCACTTTTATATTTTCAGACAACATTTACTTTATAATTTTACGTTTACTACTTTAGTTTGAAAAAACTGTTTCATCTTCGTTCCGCGCCGCAAAGGGTGGGAGAGAACCGGAGTGCTTCAGACAATGCGCCGGTTCTTGTCGATGAACTGCTGTTTTACTTTCTTCAGCTGGGTCGCGATGCTGGCATCCAGTCTGTAATCGTTGATGTCGAATATGAATCCTCCTTCAATGGCCGGATTGACTTCGGTCTGCAATTCCATGCGGGCGTGAAGCACGGTAGAGGCACTCTTGCGAATGCGCTCTTCCATTTCGTGGCTGACGGGAACGGCTGTGGTCAGCTTGGCCACACCGATGTGTCTGGCGTTTCGATAGAGTGACAGAAACGCATGGCTGATAAAGTCCAGCACGTCATCGCGCTTGTTTTTCTGTACCAACGAGATGAAGCGTTTGAACTCTTCACTGGGATTGCCTTCCCCCTTGGCGGCGGTACAGATAAGTGAGAATTTTTCTTCCTTGGCGACTACGGGGTTGTGCAAGGTTTCACGAAGCCGCGGATGCTTTTCAAAACTGCGCATCAGGCTCTTGAATTCCTCGTACAATACATCTTCCTTGCTTGTACTTTTGGCGTAACCCATCAACGCTTTGGCATATCTCATCGAAACAATTCCTATATCCATATCCCTCTCATCTGATTAGTTGTTTTTAGGAACGCTTAATACCTCGTCGAGCATGCGGTCTATCATGTCCATTTGTTCCTTGCCGGTATCCAAATTCTTGCGGATAACCTTTTCGGCAATGTCTACTGAAAGCAGAGCGACTTGGCGGCGGATGTAGTGTATGGCTTCCTCTTTTTCCTGTTGGATTTGGCGGCGTACATCCTCCAATTCTTTTTGAGCCGCTATTTCCGCCTGCTTATGCGCATCGGCGATAATCTTGTCACGTTCCTGCATCGCTTCCCTTAAAATGCGGCCCTGTTCTTTGTTGGCTTCTGTCACAATGGACTGGCTTTCCTCTTTGAGACGGGCTAACTGTTCGTTGGCTTCGTGAGCCACTTTCATAGACTGGTCTATGTAGGCTTTGCGTTCTTCCACCATCTTGACGATGACCGGAAAACCGTACTTACCCACCACGAAGAGAACGATTCCGAAGGATAGTAACATCCAAATAACCAAGCCGCTTTCGGGTAATAACAATGACATAACTTCCTATTTACAATTTACAAATTTACAATTTACTATTCAGGTAAGGCGAAGAATATAATTTTCTTCGCTTTCCTTCTTTCGTATCTTTCCTTAGATAAGGAATACCAGTAAGCAGACTACTACAGCCAACAAAGCTACACCTTCAATCAACGCGGCGGCGATAATCATATTCGAACGGATGTCACCGGTTACTTCCGGTTGGCGGGCAATAGCTTCCATGGCGCTTCCGCCAATTTTACCAATACCTACACCTGCACCGATTACGGCTAAACCTGCGCCGATTGCTGCACCTAATTTTGTAACTCCCACGCCTGCCGCAGCAGCTTGTAACAATACTGATGATAGTAACATAATCTTTTAATTTTTTAATGGTTGTTTTATAAACTATTTTTTCTTGTCTTTATTTAGTCTTTTCCAATTCTATTTTTTTAGGTTCGTGTTGTTCTTGAGCCAGACCGATGAATACCGCGGACAACATGGTAAACACGTATGCCTGGATGAAAGCTACCAGAAGTTCGAGTGCATTCATAAAGATGTTGAATAACACCGAAGCCACTGTAAGCGTTCCGTTCAAGGCTGGTCCCATACTGGCCGAAATAAATATAAGGCATGTCAATACAAGCATGGCCATATGCCCTGCCAACATGTTGGCGAAAAGACGAATCATCAAGGCAAAAGGTTTGGTGAAAATGCCGAAGAATTCGATGAAGGGCATGATGGGTATAGGTACTTTGAGCCACCAAGGTACATCGGGCCAGAAGATATCCTTCCAATAAGTCTTGGTACCGAAAAGGTTCACCGCTATGAAGGTGCATACGGCCAGTACCATCGTCACTGCCATGTTGCCCGTCACACTAGCTCCTCCCGGGAAGATAGGAATCAATCCCATCAGATTATTTAGGAAGATGAAGAAGAACACCGTCAGCAAGTAGGGAGCAAACTTCTTGTAGTTCGGTCCTATACTTGGCTTGATGATGTCATCGTTCACCATCATGACAAACATTTCCATGAAGCCCACGAATCCGCCCGGAGCCGTAGGGCTTTGGGGATGTTTTTTATACCAGCGGGCTACTCCCAGGATGATGCACACCAACAGCAGACTGTTGATAAACAGCGCCAAGGTAATTTTCGTAATGGACAAATCGATGGGACGGACTTCATTTCCGGCTTCATCCTGCTCCACTATCTTGCCTTCGTAACGGCTTCCTTCGGGAGCCAGACTGAATCCTTCGTACGTTCCTCCGTTCTCTTCTATCCGGGAAGAGAGGAAAGCGTGCCATCCGGTAGTCTTGCTATAGACGATAATGGGCAGAGGAATGGTGGCATGCACATGGCCCCACGTTCCGATGTGCCACTCGTACGTGTCGCCTATGTGGCTGAAGAGAATCTCTTTCACGTTCACCGGGTTTGCGTCGGATTTTTCGGCTTGTGTCTCCTGCGCCTGAGTGGGCAAAGAACATGCCAGCATGCCTATAACAAGGCATATTCCAGCCATTATGTTATGTAATTGTTTCATACTTTTATATTTTATCAATCTTCTTATTCCCTTTTACGCCGAAGAACCAAGTATCGTATATCAGGTATATCACATAGAACACTGCGAAAGCCAGTGAGAACCTGAATGCTTCCTCATGTGCCGTAATACAACACACCAACAGAAAAACCAGCGAGAGTATGGTGCGACCCATGCGTGCCAACAGATACATCAGCGTGATTTTCTGAGGCATTGTCATGCCCCATTTCTCCATCAAGCCCACCGTTCCGGCTCCCAACAGGAAGAAGAACACAGGCAAGGCCGGATAACCTTGGAAATAGTGTTCCGGAAAGACGGAAAAATAAATCCATCCTAATACTCCTCCCACCAGTATGGTCAGCGCGAAAGTCTGGAGCAGATAAGATCGCATGGTCTTAGTTGATACAGACGGATACATGGTTGTTGTTCATCTCTACAAATCCTCCGTTTATCTCCCGGCTCTCCTCAGTGCCGTCCGGTTTCTCGAACGACAGTTTTCCCGCATTGAGTGAAGAAACTACCGGAGCATGTTGGGGCAGAATGGTAAATGAACCCATTACGCCCGGCAGGGTGACCCGCCTCACTTCCCCTCGGAAAATTTCCTTCTCCGGTGATATGATAGTCAATTGCAATTTGCTCATACTTATATAAATGGTTTATTTTCCACTCAACTTATGTTACATGCGGCTCTTTAATTATGCCTGTTGGGCCTGAGCCAGCAACTTCTTGCCCTTCTCGATGGCCTCTTCGATGGTACCCACGTTCAGGAACGCTGGTTCAGGCAGGTAGTCCACTTCTCCGTCCAGAATCATGCGGAATCCCTTGATGGTATCCTCTATGTTCACCATCGTACCCGGTACGCCCGTAAACTGCTCGGCCACGGCAAACGGTTGTGACAGGAAACGTTGTACCCTGCGCGCACGGTTCACTAGTGTACGGTCCTCGTCCGACAGTTCTTCCATACCGAGGATGGAGATAATGTCTTGCAATTCCTTGTTACGTTGCAATATCTGTTTTACACGCTGGGCTGTTTCGTAATGTTCTTCACCTACAATATGCGGGTCAAGAATACGCGACGTGGATTCCAGCGGGTCTACGGCCGGATAAATACCCATGGAAGCAATCTTACGGTCGAGTACCGTCGTAGCGTCCAAGTGGGTGAAGGTAGTGGCCGGAGCGGGGTCGGTCAAGTCGTCGGCAGGCACATATACGGCTTGTACCGAAGTGATGGACCCGTTGCGGGTAGACGTAATGCGTTCCTGCATGGCTCCCATTTCCGTAGCTAGTGTAGGCTGATAACCTACGGCTGAAGGCATACGTCCCAACAGAGCCGATACTTCGGAGCCCGCTTGGGTGAAACGGAAGATATTGTCGATGAAGAACAGAATGTCCTTCGGTCCGTCCGTCTCCGAACCTAAGTCGCGGAAAGACTCAGCTACCGTCAGCCCCGATAAAGCTACGGACTGACGTGCTCCGGGCGGTTCGTTCATTTGTCCGAATATCAAGGATACCTGCGACTTGGCCACTTCGTTATAATCTACTTTCGAGAGGTCCCAGTTGCCTTCCTCCATACTTTTCTTGAACTCGTCGCCATAGCGGATAACGCCTGATTCAATCATTTCACGGAGCAGGTCGTTTCCCTCACGCGTACGTTCGCCCACACCGGCAAATACGGAGAAACCATGCTGCTTCTTGGCGATGTTGTTAATAAGTTCTTGTATAAGCACCGTCTTGCCTACGCCGGCACCTCCGAACAGACCAATCTTACCGCCCTTGGCGTAAGGCTCCAGCAAGTCGATGACCTTGATGCCCGTATAGAGCACTTCCTGCGTAGTGGTAAGGTCTTCAAACTTAGGCGGCTCGCGGTGTATGGGGTAAGCGCCCGTACGGTCCAGTTCGCGCATACCATCGATGGAATCACCCGTCACGTTCATCAGACGTCCTTTGATCTGCTCACCTACGGGCATGGTGATAGGCCCTCCCAGCGGAAGTGCCTTCATGCCCCGTTGCAAACCGTCGGTACTGTCCATGGCTACGGTGCGTACGGTGTTTTCTCCGATGTGCTGTTGCACTTCCACGATGAGCCGCTTGCCGTTAGGCCTTCTTATTTCCAAGGCGTCGTGTATGGACGGGAGAACCGTTTCCATCGTTTCGCCACCTTCGAAATATACGTCAACTACAGGTCCGATGACCTGCGAAATATGTCCGACCAATTGTGCCATAAGTAAATTTTTTATTTAAATTCATGTCTATACTATAAAAATGAAACAGAATTCTTACTCAAGGTCTGTTCCTTTTAGTTGCTTTGCAAAATTAGAAACAATTCATTATGGATGTACTTTTGCACAAGTTTTTTTTCATTGATTATACTAATTTGAACTTTTCTCCCTGCCTTAAGAACACTTTCTTTTCAGCACGCAAGGTTCATTAACATTCGTTTCCTACCTGCTCCGGAACTTGGATGGCATCTGTTATGATTTCTTTTCCTTTGTCATTTTGACACTTTGTCTCCTACAGTCGCTGAGAATCGCTTATTTCCGACCGAAGTACGTCCCGGTGGATTTTAAGCGAAAGAAAATGTGCCTTTTTGTTTCATTCCCAGTTAGATAAGCCGAATTTTAACACTTGATGACACGCCAAATAGAGCGGAAAACGACCTTCTGAAGCCCGAAATCCCTGCATTTCTTTCTGAATCTTGACAAATTTACCTCCGAAAACCGCTTTATTACCCATGGATAGTTGCCAAACTACCCGTGGAAGGTTGCTTATTTACCTGTGGAAGAAGCAATGTGATGCCTTGGAACATACCTTGTTTTGCCCTGAAACATCGTATGTGACGCATCGGAAAGTTGTTTTTTACACTCTTTAATGTCTATTCTGAGAAAATGTAGAAACGGGCATGTTCGGTGGATGAGCGCATTTGCTTGCTTTTTGAAAGGTATTTTGCGTTTTTCATGATATTTCTGTACAGTGTATAGAGGGAAAATTTGGAGTGGAATGTTTTTTTTCGTTTCTTTGTTTGCTTACAGATTTTTTCCAGATTTGTGTTTTTAACTTTGCCCTTATGAAAATATTAGTTGTAGAAGATGAGCGGGATTTGCGGGAAACGATTTGCGCATCGCTCCAAAAAGAAAAATTTGTGGTAGAGTCGGCTGCCGATTTCCATTCGGCATTCGACAAAATTAATGATTATGATTACGACTGCATCCTGCTGGACATCATGCTGCCGGGCGGAAGCGGACTGGACTTGCTGCGTGAGTTGAAACGGTTGAGACGTAGTGATAGTGTGCTTATTATTTCGGCCAAAGATTCACTGGATGACAAGGTGGACGGGCTTGAACTGGGAGCCGATGATTACTTGACAAAGCCTTTTCATTTGGCCGAACTGAATGCGCGCGTGAAGTCGCTTATTCGCCGAAGGCAGCATAACGGTGATGTGAATGTAATTTTGGGTAATCTGACACTCTTTCCTGACAAGCGTCAGGCAGAGGTGGATGGTTCACTCTTGCAACTCAACCGCAAGGAGTTCGACTTGCTGTATTACTTTGTGGTCAATCCCAACCGAGTCATCAACAAGATGAGTTTGGCTGAGTCCGTATGGGGCGACAACATCGATCAAGCCGACTCGCTGGATTTCATCTATTCGCAGGTGAAAAACCTGCGCAAGAAGCTGAAGCAGGCCGGGGCAACGGTGGAATTGAAAGCTGTATATGGCTTCGGCTATAAATTGTCGGAAGTATGAAACTGCTTCATTATACCTATCGGAAACTTTCTTTATGGCTGTTTGCTTTAATGGCCGTGTGGGGGGTATTGTTCTATTATACCATTATATATGAAGTAATGGATGAAACGGACGATACATTGGAGAACTATGCACAGATTATCATTGACAACGCATTGGCCGACCCTGAGGTTCTTAATACTGAAGGCAACTTGATGTCCTTTTATTACTTTCATCCTATTTCGGTACAAGAAGGAGAGCGTTATCGCGATATGTTTTATAATTCTTCCGTTTATGTGGAAAGCGAAGATGAGAACGAACCTGTGCGTGTGTATCGAACTGCCTTCCGTATGCCTACCGGACAGTTTTATGAACTGGAGTTGATGATATCGACATTGGAGCGGGATGACATGGTAAATGCGATGGTGTGGTATCTGGTTGCTTTGTTTGTGTTGTTCTTGTGTTGCACAGCTTTTGGTACGCGTCTCATTTTACAGAAAGCGTTTAAGCCCTTGCAACGTTTGGTCGATTGGTTTCAGCAATTGCACCCGGGTCGTGAAGTGCCTCCGCTGGATGATTTGACGGAAATACGTGAGTTTCGTGTATTGGGTGAAGTGGCTAATGACATGGCTCATCGTAGTCATAAAGCTTATGAAGAGCAGAAACAGTTTATAGAGAACGCTTCGCACGAATTGCAGACACCTTTAGCCATAGCCCGTGGTAAGTTGGAACTTTTGGCAGAGAGTGAGACACTGACCGAAGCGCAACTACAGGAGCTGGATGCCATTTACTCCACCTTGGGACGCGCTGTGAAACTAAATAAGGCTTTATTATTGCTTTCGCGTATAGAGAACGGACAATATACCGATATGGAAGACGTGTCGGTAGATGAAATACTGGATGATTTATTGCCAGATTTGATGGATATTTACGAACATAAACAAATAGACTTGCGCCGCATCAAGGGAAATAACCCTTTTGTGCTACATGCCAATGCTTCGTTAGTACATATTTTGGTGACTAACTTGACTAAGAATGCTATGCTACATAATCGGGAAGAAGGGATGTTGATTGTAGAGACTACTGAGATTTCTTTCGTTATTAAGAATACTGGAGATGCTCCGTTGGATGAGCAGAAATTGTTCCGACGTTTTGCACATAGTGTGGATCGTAAGAAGGAATCTACCGGATTAGGTTTGGCCATCAGCCATGCCATTGCTGGGTGTTGCGGGTTGCAGCTTTCCTATCATTGGGAAGAAGGCATGCACGTTTTTTCTCTTGTTAAATAGTTTAAATGGAAGCGGTGTGTTCTGTTTTTCCTATTTTCCTCCAAAATCGAGTGTTTTCTTTGCGCTGTGAATTTAATCTATACTTTTTAAAATAGAAAATTGTTATGAAGAAATTATTTCTCTTTTTTGTTTTTACGGTTTTAGTTATTCAGTTTTCCAAGGCTGATAATGTCATCGTTATGGATGCTAAAGAATTACCGATGGCTGCTCAGACATTCCTGAGACAGCATTTCAGTGACAAGCAGATTTCTTATATCAAGGTGGAGAAGGAGTTCCTTTCGAAAAGATACGAAGTGATGATGACCGACCGTACTAAAATAGAATTTGACGGGAAAGGTAATTGGGAAGAGGTAGATGGCAAACATAACCATATACCTAGAGCTTTGGTTCCGGACTATATACGACAGTTTGTGGATACACAATATCCGGATGCCAATTATGTCAAGATTGAACGGGATCGGGGTGAGGTTGAAATAAATTTAAGTAATCGGCTTTCGCTGAAGTTCAATAAGAAAGGACAGCTTATCGACATAGATGAAGATGATTGATTTTGTTTTTAGGATGCATTCCAATGCTTGGTAGGCTGTGTACCAAACGATGGTACGCACCTTGCCAAGCACTGTTATTTTATTCCATAGGCTGGTAATCCTTAGCTAAACCGCCTTCGCTGGTTTCTTTATAAAGTGAAGGCAAGTCGTTTCCCGTCTGTTTCATTACTTCTACCACCTTGTCGAACGATACCCGGTGCATGCCATCAGTGAACGAAGAATAAAGATTGGCATCCAGTGCACGGGCGGCTGCGTAAGCATTGCGCTCAATGCAGGGGATTTGTACCAGCCCACACACAGGGTCGCATGTCATGCCTAGGTGGTGTTCCAATCCCATTTCGGCTGCATATTCAATTTGTGACGGACTTCCTCCGAACAATTGGTTGGCGGCAGCTGATGCCATGGAGCAAGCGGTACCTACTTCGGCTTGGCATCCAGCTTCAGCACCGGAGATGGAAGCATTCTGCTTGACGATATTACCGATTAGTCCGGCCGTGGCTAATGCACGTAGGATGCGGATGTCGGTAAATTCGCGGCTCTCTTGCAAGTGATAAAGTACGGCGGGCATTACACCGCATGAACCGCAGGTAGGAGCTGTCACGATGGTGCCTCCGGCCGCATTCTCTTCACTGACAGCCAAAGCATAGGCAAAAACCAATCCCCGCGACTGGAGAGAAGCTTTATATCCGCGGGCCCGTATATAGTAAGTAGCCGCCTTACGCCGCAGGTTTAGTGGGCCGGGTAGTACGCCTTCATTGTCAAGTCCGCGGTGAATGGCTTCTTTCATGGTTTTCCATACCTCGGCCAGATAATCCCAGATGTCACTTTCTTCGCACTCTTTCACATACTCCCAATAACTTTTACCAGTCCGTTCACACCAATGAAGTATTTCGGTCATGTGATTCATTTCGTAAACATCGGGCGTATTTACCGAAGTCTTTCCGTCGTTTTCCTCGGCTAAAGCTCCCCCTCCTATGCTGAATACAGTCCACGAGTCGGTCTCCTTGCCTTCTTGGTCGATGGACGTGAATTTCATGCCATTAGGATGGAAAGGCAGAAATATTTTAGGTTCCCAGATAATTTCTACGGGAGCAACTGGTTGGAGAGTTTCGTTGATGGCTATGTTCGTCATGTGGCCTTTTCCTGTAGCAGCCAGACTACCATAGAGGGTCACTTTGAACGAAGCGGCTTCGGGGTGTCGTTGCAAAAAAATTTCGGCTGCTTTGCGAGGTCCCATGGTGTGGCTGCTTGAAGGACCTGTACCGATGCGATAGAGTTCTTTGATGGATTTCATAGATTGTCTATGGTTGGTTTATAAAATGGTTTATTGAAATCTTTAATTTAATATAAGTCTACTACGGTGATGCCGGTGCCACCGAATTGCACATGTTCATCTTGAAAGTGACGTACTCCAGGTACGGTTTGCAGATATTGTCGGATGAGTGTACGTAAAATGCCGTTACCCGTACCATGCAAAATGCGTACACGGGACATGCCTACCAGAATGGCATCATCGATAAAGTAAGTTACGGCTTGTAATGCTTCGTCTCCTCGCATGCCTCGCACATCAATGTCTTGCTTGAAGTTGAGTTTCTTCTCGTACATGTTGTCCTGCGTTTGGCTGCTGATAAAGGTTGCTTTAACATTGGCAGGTGTTTGTGGACGGGATTGGGTGGGTTCCAGCCGGTCCAAACGAACCGTAGTCTTCAGACTTCCAAAGGCTATTACCGCACTTTTACCTCCTACTTCTATGACTTCGCCTACGGCAGTCTGTCCTTTGATGCGGACATGATTTCCCGGTACGATGGCTGCTAATCGTTCGGCTTCAAGGCGAGCTTGTTGGGTAGCTTGCTCTTCAGGGGATAGGGTGGGAACGTTTACTTCCCGTTTCCTTTTTTCTTTTTTACGGTTTTGCTTTTCTTTGAGCCGTTCCATCTTTTGGGCAATTTTGTCTTCCAGTTCTTGGTCAGCAGTTTGCTTATCCAATGTTTGGCGGAAGTCGGCCAATTCCTGTCGAACTTGTCGGGTCTTCTCCTTTTCGGCTTGTGCTTCTTTGATGGTTCGTATCGTGTTTTCGATGCGTGCATTTGCTTCCTGCATGATGCGTTCAGCTTCTTCACGAGCCTTTTGCATGATTTCTTTGCGTGAGCGTTGCAACTCTTCGGCTTCTGCTTGATAGCGTTGGATCGTGTCTTCCAGTTGTTTTTCTCGTTGTCGAATGTTTTGTCGTTTGTTTTCCCAATAACGTTTGTCACGCACAATGTCTTGCAGGTATTTGTCGCTTTGGATATATTCACTACCTACGATTTCGGAAGCATCGGCAATGACTTCTTCTGGCAGTCCTATCTTACGGGCTATCTCTATGGCAAACGAACTTCCCGGTTGGCCTATTTGCAATTGAAATAGGGCTTGCATTAGATGTCGGTCATACAACATCGCGCCGTTTACTATTCCTTCGTGATTATCGGCAAAATGTTTTAGATTTTGATAATGAGTCGTGATGACTCCGAATGTCCCTTTTCTGTTGAAACGTTTGAGTACAGCTTCAGCAATGGCTCCTCCTATTTGTGGCTCGGTTCCTCCTCCGAATTCGTCAATCAGGATGAGGCTGTGTTCGTCACAATGCTTCATCATGATTTTCATGTTGGTGAGATGGGATGAATAAGTACTCAAGTCGTCTTCGATAGATTGTTCATCTCCTATATCTATAAACAGATTGTGGAAGATACCCATCCGACTCTGTTCGTGCATGGGGACAAGAAGACCGCATTGGAGCATGTATTGTAAGAGTCCCACCGTCTTGAGGCAAACTGATTTTCCACCAGCATTGGGCCCTGATATAATAAGTATGCGTTGTTTGTCGTTTAATTCGATATCTAGTGGAACTACTTTTTTCCCGTGTTTGGATAGAGAAAGGTGGAGTAATGGATGAATGGCTTCTCTCCAGTCAATTATCTGCCTGTTTTCAACAGCAGGTTTTAATGCATGAATCTTTTCTGCCAAGATGGCTTTGGCTCTTATGAAATCGATATCTGCCAGAAATTCGTAGGATAACAGAATTTCTGGGATGGAAGGACGCAGTTCATTGGAAAAATCCGTTAGTATACGTATTATTTCTTTACGTTCCTCACTCTCCAGTTCTCGGATGCGGTTATTGGCCTCTACTACTTCAGCAGGTTCGATGAAGACAGTTTTTCCGCTGGCCGATTCGTCATGTACGATTCCTTTGATTCTGCGTTTTAGGGCAGGAGCTACAGGAATAACCAGCCGGCCATCGCGCATGGTGGGAGTTACATCTTTGTCTACGACTCCTATGGATTGGGCACTTCGTAGGATACTGTTTAGTATTTTGGAAATACTTCCCATCGTGTCGGTCAACTCTCGACGTATGTGCATCAGTTCATTGGAGGCATTATCCTTGATTTTTCCGTAAGGTGAAAGTATCTGATTGATTCGAGCGAGGAGTTTAGGAGAAATTTCAATGTCCTGTGCTAGTCGCGTCAGGCATGGATAAACTATAGTTTCATCTTCGCTTTTCAGAAAGAAACGAACGATATCACGTATTGTTTCTAAAGAACGCCTTAGGTCGAACAATTCCTGTTCATCCAAGTACATACCTTCTATTCGAATTCGTTTGAGTGAAGGTCGTACATCAAAGAAGTATTGTGCAGGGAAGTCGGATTCCTCTTGCAGAATGTGTACAAATTCGGCAACTTGCTCCAGACGCTCTTCTATTTTATTGTATTGGTTGGAGAACGTCATTGCGATAACTCGTTCCAATCCTAGTGTACTCAAGCATTTTTCCTTGAGTATCAGTCTTATTTGGTCGAAACCAATTTTCTGTTCAAAGTTCTGTGGATATATCATGGGGGCAAAATTACGATTTATTCGCGAAAAAAACAGCAATAATTTTGCAGATTTAAAAATAATGTCTACCTTTGCACCGCCTTTGGAAAACAAGGGTGCTCTTGAGAAAGTAAAGGAGAGGTGGCAGAGTGGTCGATTGCGGCGGTCTTGAAAACCGTTGTGCTGCGAGGCACCCGGGGTTCGAATCCCT
>CALUOT010000051.1 GCA_944322355.1 uncultured Bacteroides sp.
GAGTAATATTTACATGCTCAAAAGAATTTTTAGCAAGTCCGGTCTGAAACCGAACAGAACTTTTAATGCTAAACTTGTCAAAGAATTCTTTGGCTTTGTGGCAGAAGCCGCTTAGCCGATATGGTGAATTTTTAACGGACTATTAACATATGAAAATAGAAGAATTTGCTTTGATAAAATGCTTGCTTTAGATTGGTCATATTATCTGTTGTTTCTAATTCATGTTTATTGGGTAGATTACCCTGTTCTGTATAATCTGGAAATTTATTCCTCCTTCCTTTCCCTCTACAGTGGAGGGTCTGAACTTTATCTTTATTGATGCCATAATTATTTTTTAAATTCTCTTGTTTTATTCCTACTGATTACCACTCCCGTTGCCACCATCATGCACCTGCGTCTATAGCTCTGTTCGTTCTCATCGGGATTGCGTTCGTCTCAGCGAAGATGGACGTGTCGCTTCCACCGCCGGATGATGTCGGAAGGGGATACCCTCCACTAAGCGCGTCGGCAATAGCGAAGAACCTCTCCCGAAAATTCAGAATGGCCAAAACATCCAATAATTTGCAGAGTGTTTCATTGGGTTTGCCGTTCTCTTCGGTTATGAGTTGATCGGAGGCTGTGGGAAGAAGGTATTAAAAAAGGCCATCTCAAAGGGTATTTTGAGACAGCCTCTTTTGGGGGTATTAATCAGGTGAAATTGATACTTTATCTGGAAGCATAGTAAGTATCTACCATCATAGCTTGGCGGGCGTGAGATACGCCTTGCTCATCCAACGTTACGGTCAGGTCTTCACCATTGGGCAATGACATAGTTGCCGTACCATTTTCGTTCAACCGGATTAATTCGGTGCTAACACCATTGGCCACTACATTCCATGTATTCAGATTCTTGTCATATAACAGTTCCATGGAAGCATTTTCTTCTCCTTCCTTGGTGATGGAGTAGCCGTTTTCCAGGGTTTCTACCAAGTAGTTGCCATTTTCACCTTGTACTTTTTTGACATCGCCGATGCTTGCCATGGGATTGCTTCCGCTCCAGAATTCGATAGAGTTTATGACAAGGGCATCAGCCAGATAGCATACACCATATACCGGAATGATGTTGAATACCAGGTAAACCAACTCATTGACAAATTTGCTTCCTACATTTTGGTTCCAGTTGCTTAATCTGTTGTGCAGACCGAATGAACCTACGCATGAACTAAATAAGAATGCTCCGCAAATCATTACGGTGGCAGTCAATTTCAAATTAAACTTCTTCATAACTTCGTCTCCTATATGATTAATGAATTAAAATTAATTGTTGCAAATATACTCTTAATTATTGAATAGCCTAATAAAAAAGCTATAAAATGTTTGAGATTGACCCTTTTTTGATGTTGGGTACCCAATGGGGCAGTTCACTTTAGGGGTTCTTTTTGATAAGTTTGGGAATGCGTAAAGTAGTACCATAGGGTACGTTATTGGGGTTTTTGATTACTTTTGGGTTGTGCTTTACCAGATAAGGCCATAGTTTTTTGGTTCCGTAAAATTTGAGGGCTACTTTGGTTAAAGTTTCTCCTTCTTGGATGGTATAAACGGTGTCTGTTCCTACAATTTGGTAATTCATGGAATCAGCCGTAAAGGATTGGTTCTTCGGTTTTATTTCAGATACTTGCTGCTCTTGGGTGGGAGCTACGGATTCCGGTTGGGTTATTTCCGTTTTTGCTTCTTGAAGGACGGACGTATCTGGTTGTTGGGCATAGAATAAGGTATCTTGGGACGGGGCCACCGTATCTTTAGCTAAAAGGCTGTCAGGTTGGGGAAGGGTAGGGAGTGGTGAATCGGGAGTGGGCCGATAGAACCAATCCGGATAATAAATAAATAGGACGGCTCCGCCGCACATCAAGATGATGAAGACAACCAAAGTGATGAAATATTTCATTCCATTGTCTTTGGAGGGTAGCGGTAATTCTTCCTTTTCCGGTTCTTCCTGTAAAACAGTTGGGGTAGGTAGGTCTTTTTCCTCTTTTTCTTCCTTTACGGGAGTTTTTTCCGTAGCTGTGGGTTGAGGAATGAGATGCGTTTCTTCGGTCTGAACAGTTTCCGGATCATCATTGCTCTCTTCGTTTCCATTTTCTACAGGTGTATCTTCCAATACGGTGTTCTCATTTAGAACCACTGTTTCGAAACAAGAGAATGGGCGATTGATTCGCTCTTTCAAGGCTGGTTCCGGAGTAAAAGATATTTTGGTGTGTCCCTGAATTTCTATCCGTTCCCCATTGTTTATGTTTACACTTTCTCTGCTGCCTACATCAATCAATTTGAAAGTTCCCAATCCCTTGATTTTTACATATCTGTCTTGTTCCAAACCTTCTTCAATCAGGGCAAAAAAAGCTTTGATAAACTCCTCTGCTTCTTGGGGAGTCATATCATGCTTTGCTACCATCTGGTCTACTATGTGCTGTATGGTCAATTTTTCGTTCATGCAGGGGACAGAAGATTAGGTACCTATTTGAATTTTTCTTTCAGATTTGTATTTGGCTTATACGTGAGCACTAATTTGGGAGGAACCAACATCCGGAGTTTAGTCGTTGGATTCACAGAGATACGTTCGGCTTTTTTTCGTACCTCAAAAGTACCAAATCCCTGAATGGATATCAAATTACCTTCGTCCCATTCTTCTGCCATGCTTGACAATAAGGAGGCGGTCAGCTGAGCCGTGTCTTTTTGTGTATATCCCAAGCGTTTGGATAATTCAAGAATAAACTCTTTGTTGTTCACGAATTCGTCTTTTAAAATTAATGCAGCTATATTAGTGATTTTTCTTCAAATGTGCAAATGTTGCTTGAAAAAATCTTATACGATATGTCCAAAAAGGTCGAAATCGTCCGACTGATCGATTTTTACTTGATAAAAGTTTCCTATTTTTAAAGGCGTATGGTGTTGTTCAATCAGTACTTCAGGGTCTACCTCCGGAGAATCGAATTCGGTACGTCCCACGTAGTAGTTATCTTCTTTTCGGTCGATGATTACTTTCAGGGTTTTCCCTATTTTTTCGGCACTCAGTTCGGCCGATATTTGTTGTTGAATGGCCATTAATTCATCCAGGCGAAGTTGTTTAGTGGATGGCGGTACGTCATCAATGTAATGGGAAGCAGCGAAAGTTCCTTCTTCTTCCGAATAGGCGAAAGCTCCCATCCGGTCGAATTTTACCTTTCTGACAAACTCTTTCAACTCTTCAAAATCGGCTTCTGTTTCACCCGGATACCCAACCATTAGTGTCGTACGCAGATGAATTCCGGGCACTTCTTCGCGGAAACGCTCTATCAGCCGATAAGTTTGCGCTTGGGTGACATGACGACGCATCTTTTCAAGAATTGAATCACTGATATGTTGCAGGGCAATGTCCATATATTTGCAGACATTCGGGCGTTCACGCATCACCCGGAATAAATCTGTGGGGAAATTGGCCGGATAGGCATAATGCAAACGAATCCATTCTACTCCTTGGATGTCGGCTATACGTTCCACCAATTCCGGAAGCATTTGCTTCTTGTACAAGTCGACTCCATAGTAAGTCAATTCTTGTGCTATTACTTGAAACTCTTTTACCCCGTTATTCACCAGATATTTTACTTCGTCTACAATCTCTTCCATCGGACGCGATACGTGGCGGCCGGTGATAATAGGAATGGCACAATAAGAACATTGCCGGTCACACCCTTCTGATATTTTCAGATAGGCATAGTGTCGGGGAGTAGTCAGTGTACGTTCTATTTTCAGTCGTTCATGGTAGGGTGTACCTAAATCACGTAATAAATCCGGCCAATTGAATTTTCCGTAGAACTTGTCCACTTGAGGAATTTCCAGGGAAAGTTCCTTGAGATACCGCTCGGACAAACATCCCATGACATAAAGTTTCTCCAATCTGCCTTCTTCTTTGGCTTGGGCAAACTCCAAAATCATGTTGATGGATTCTTCCTTGGCATCGCCGATGAAACCACACGTGTTGATTATGGCAATTTCTCCTTGAGGACGTTCCGCGTCATGGGTGACCTGATAGCCGTTTTCTTGCAATTGGCGAATCAAATGCTCCGAATCGACTAAGTTCTTGGAACATCCCAATGTGATGATATCGATGGTTTTTCTTTTCATGAATTTTCGCCAAACAATGAATCAACGAATTCTTTTTTCCGGAAAACTTGCAAATCTTCCATGCCTTCTCCTAATCCGATATATTTGACCGGAATCTTAAATTGGTCGGAAATGCCGATAACGACACCACCTTTGGCTGTTCCGTCTAGTTTGGTTACAGCCATGGCCGTAACTTCAGTGGCTAACGTAAATTGTTTGGCTTGCTCAAATGCATTCTGTCCGGTAGAGCCATCCAAGACCAGTAACACTTCATTAGGTGCATCGGGTACAACCTTTTTCATTACGTTCTTGATTTTGGTCAGCTCGTTCATCAATCCGACTTTGTTGTGTAAACGGCCGGCAGTGTCAATGATGACCACATCGGCTTGATTGGCTACGGCTGAATTGAGGGTATCAAATGCAACCGAAGCAGGGTCGGAACCCATTTTTTGTTTGATTACGGGAACTCCGACTCTTTCTCCCCAAATTACTAATTGTTCGACGGCTGCTGCCCGAAAAGTATCGGCTGCTCCCAAATATACTGACTTGCCGGCTTTCTTGAATTGATAGGCTAATTTGCCGATAGTTGTAGTTTTTCCTACTCCGTTGACGCCAACTACCATAATGACATAGGGCTTATGAGTAATAGGAGCCTCAAAATCATCTACGTCATTCGTATTGTTTTCAGTCAATAAAGCTGCGATTTCATCGCGCAAAATATATTTTAGCTCTTGAGCATTCATATATTTTTCCACAGCGACACGCTTTTCTATGCGTTCGATGATTCGTAAGGTAGTTTCAACGCCTACATCAGAAGTAATAAGCACTTCTTCGAGATTGTCAAGAACCTCGTCGTCCACTTTGGATTTACCCGCAACGGCTCGTGCAATTTTACCAAAAACGCTTTCTTTGGTTTTTGACAACCCCTTGTCCAACGTTTCCTTCTTTTCCTTAGAGAAAAAACTAAAAAATCCCATATTCTATTATTTACTACAACACTTTATGTTGCAAAGATAGGAAAAAAATGCGATAACAGATAACTGTAAAAAAGAAATCCTCTTATTAGGCATTGCTAATAAGAGGATCTTATATCATATCAACACAACTACTGTTGTTATTTACAACTTATTTTTTAAAAAAGTCCTGTACTTTTTCGTTAGGAACCATTTGTTCGTCAAAGGTATATGCACCTGTCTTTGGTGACTTTACCATTTTGATAACCTTTGTATAAGCACGACCTTCTTTTGAACCTTCGTGCAAACTTGCTACTGTTTTCTTTGCCATGGGTTATTCGTTTCTTGATTATTTGATTTCTTTGTGTACTGTTACTCTCTTCAGAATAGGATTGTATTTTTTCAATTCCAATCTTTCCGTCGTATTCTTTCTATTTTTCGTTGTAATATAACGAGAAGTTCCCGGCATACCACTGTCTTTGTGCTCTGTACATTCCAAGATTACTTGTACTCTGTTACCTTTAGCTTTCTTTGCCATTTTCCAAATCTCCTCTAGTTTTTAACCAATTACTTTAATGGTTTTCCAATCACAATAACCTTTAGCTACAGCGTCGTTCAAGGCTGCATCTAATCCTTTTTTATTAATAATACGCAGACCAGCAGCACACAAACTCAAGCTAATCCAGCAATCTTGCTCTACATAGTAGAACTTCTTGTTAAACAAGTTCAAATCAAAGGTTCTTTTTGTTCTTTTCTTTGAGTGTGAAACATTGTTGCCAATCATGGCTTTCTTTCCGGTAATTTGACAAATCTTCGACATTTTCTATCTTCTTTTATAGTTTTATCCGTACTTATTTCAAACAGCGTGCAAAGTAAGCACTTTTATTATTACCAAACAAGTTTTTCTTAAAATAATTCACTCTCTGAGAGTCTTTTTCCTTATTTTAGCAACTCTATAAGGAGTTCCAAGGCATTCTGTACGGTGTTTTGCACATTCTGTTCCCGGCCATGGTCTCCGCTTTGCATCGTAGTGATAATTTCGTTTTTATAGGCAACGGCTATCCAAATGGTACCTACGGGCTTTTCCGGTGTCCCTCCTCCCGGTCCTGCGATACCTGAAGTCGCTATTGCACAATCGGTTTTCAACGTTTTCATCACACCAATGGCCATTTCTGTAACTGTTTCTCGACTGACTGCCCCATATTGGATAAGCGTATCGGCCGAAACTTGCAAAACGTTTTGTTTTACTTCATTGGAATAAGCAACAACTCCTCCTTTAAAATACGCCGAGCTGCCCGGAACCGAGGTAATCCGAGCTGCAATATGACCTCCTGTGCAACTTTCCGCAGTAGCAAGAGAAAGGTGGTTGGTTTGCAATAAAGCACCTAATTCTTTTTCCAGTTCCATATATTATTATTGATCATTGAATGATGGATTAGAGCGTGACACGTGAATAAGCCGGTGCTTCCATGGGGCAGAAGTCCTTATCCAGGTATTTGAAATATCCTGTAATGGCTATCATGGCTGCATTATCGGTCGTATAACTGAGTTTCGGGATGAATATGTTCCAGCCATATTTCTCGGCATGTTCGCGGAAAGCATTTCTCAACCCGTTATTGGCAGATACTCCACCGGCTACAGCTACTTCTTTTATATGATATTGTTTAGCTGCTTTGCGTAATTTATCCATTAGTATGTCGACTACTGTTGCTTCCAATGAAGCTGCTAAGTCATTTTTGTTTTGTTCGATGAAGTCCGGGTTTTCGTTCACCCAGTTGCGCAATGAATATAAGAATGAAGTTTTCAGTCCACTAAAACTGTAATCCAATCCTGGTATATGGGGTTTGCTGAATGAAAAAGCTTTGGGATTGCCTTGCCGGGCTAATTTATCAATGATAGGGCCACCGGGATATCCTAATCCCATAACCTTGGAACATTTGTCAATAGCTTCACCTGCGGCATCATCAATGGTCTGTCCCAAAATTTCCATATCGTTGTAAGCCTTGACCAGTATGATTTGCGAATTACCGCCTGATACCAACAGGCATAGAAAAGGAAATTGCGGTTGCACATTCTCTTCGCCTTCCACTTTAATGAAGTGAGCTAAAACATGACCAGTCAGGTGATTGACGTCAATCATCGGAATACCGAGCGAACGGGCAAAGCCTTTAGCAAAAGACACACCGACCAGTAAAGAACCCATGAGACCGGGACCTCTGGTAAAAGCTACGGCACTTAGTTCTTCCTTACTGACTCCGGCACGTTTTAATGCTTCGTGGACTACCGGCACGATGTTTTGCTGATGGGCACGAGAGGCTAACTCAGGCACTACTCCACCATATGCTTCATGAACAGCCTGGCTTGCTACCACATTGGATAACAAATATCCGTCTTTTATCACAGCGGCCGATGTGTCATCACAAGAGCTTTCTATTCCTAAAATTATTGAACTCATAATGTTTATTTACGTTTAATCCTTGCAAAAGTAGTGATAAAAGTAGTATGGATAGTGTATTATTTACTATTTTTGTTCGCTAAATATAAAAATTAACGGCTTATCAAGAAGCTCAAACAGACGGTACGTTGGATTGTCGGTATTGTATTGAGTTTGTATATCGGCATGACATTGCTGCTGAACACTTCTTTGGTTCAGCAGCAGCTATCTGTACTTGTAGCTAAAGAGCTTTCCGAAGTGCTTCATACGGAATTGGCGATCGGGCGGATTAATCTGGGAGTCCTTAATCGTATTATTGTAGACGATCTGATGTTGCAAGATCGAGCAGGAAAAGAGATGCTGAAAGTTGCCCGTCTGTCGGCTAAATTCGACATTCTTCCTTTATTCCGTGGAAAAATATCCATCAGTAATATTCAGTTATTTGGTTTTTCCATACACATGGAGAAGAAGAGTCCGGAAGCAGAACCTAATTTCCAGTTTGTTATTGATACGTTTGCTTCCAAGGATACGGTGCGGAAGGATACCCATTTGGATTTGCGCATTAATTCTCTTTTAATCCGACGAGGACAATTGGCTTATCACGTGCTTTCTGAGAAGCAAACTCCGGGGCGATTCAACGCCAATCATATTCAAGTGCATGACATCATAGCCAACATTTCCTTGAAGGCATTGAGTAATGATACAATTAATGCTTCTGTAAAGCGCATGAGTTTTCGTGAAGAAGTTTCTGGCTTTCAATTGGATAAATTAAGTATGAAACTTGTGGGAAACGAACAGGGAGTGCAGATAGCGAATTTTGGCATAGAACTTCCTCATTCCACATTGGTCATGGATACTATCCGTATGGAGCTTGGCCGTAAAAACGGCGTAAAACAGGACTTTGCCAATCAGGCGAAATTCTTGGTACGTATGCAAACTTCTCAAATTACCTTGTCCGATTTGGCGGCTTTTACACCGGCGCTTTCTTCGTTTAATGATCCCTTACAAGTTGAATTTCGGGCTCATGGAACACTGAATGAATTGGAGTGCCCTTATCTGTCTGTTTCGGCAGGGAAAAATCTTTTTTTGCGTGGAGATGTGTCTTTCCGGGACTTGTCCCGTCCGCAAGATGCTTACGTGTTTGGAAAACTCTCCAGATTATATGCAGATCGGGAAGGAATCGCTTTTTTGTATGAAAACCTCAGTAAGAATTCTCGTTCCATACCTCCGGTACTGCAACGTTTGGGGACGATTTTATTTCATGGTGAAATATCCGGTTATTTCACCGATTTGGTAACATATGGGCAGGTAAAAACCGATTTAGGGATGATAAAAACCGATTTGAAATTTTCGTCTGATAAAATACAGGGCAATATGCTTTATTCAGGAGCTCTTGAAACCGAAAATTTCCAGTTGGGCAAGCTGTTAGCTAATAAAAAATGGGGGGATATTACTTTTAATGTAAAGGTGGATGGGCATCAGAATACGAATCAATATCCCACTGTAGTAATAAAGGGTTTGGTCAAATCCATTGCTTATAGTGACTATATATATAAAGATATTACCTTGGATGGTTCCTATCGGGATGGCGGTTTTAATGGACAAATTGCTTTGAATGATCCGAATGCTTCCGTGACCCTGACTGGTAGTTTTAATACGACAAGTCCGACTCCGACGTTTAATTTCTTGGCTGAGGTCGACCGCCTTTGTCCTTACGCGTTGCATCTGACGCCCAAGCAGGAGAATGCTGAAATATCCGTGAAGATAAAAGCGGATTTTAGCGGAGGAGCTATTGATGAAATGGATGGTGAAATAAATATAGACAGTTTACAGTTCGTTTCTACTGACCGGCACTATTTCATGAATAATTTCCGTTTGGAAGCTATTCGAAAGAATGATGGTTATAAGCGATTGGATATACATTCGCCATTTTTACAGGGAACGGTTGAAGGGGATTATTCTTACCGTACACTGCCTATTAGTATACTCAATATCGCTCGTCAATATGTGCCTTCTTTATTGCCGATAAATGACAAGTTGGAACGAAAGACAAACAACAACTTCGCTTTTGACTTACATATTTATAATACGGACATACTTTCTACGGTTTTTCAGATTCCCGTTACAGTGTATACTCATTCCACATTGAAGGGGTATTTCAATGACCGCTTACAGCGTATGCGCATCGAAGGGTATTTCCCTCATTTACGTTACCAAAACAAGTTCATAGAGTCGGGGCTGATTCTTTGTGAAAATCCCAATGATAACTTTCAAGCCAAGCTTCGTTTTACCAATCGTAAAGAGGAGGAGGCTGTGAATATTGCGTTGTTTGCCAAAGCACAGAATGATAGTATTCAAACAACGCTGGATTGGGGAAACAGCAGTACGGTGACTTATAGTGGCAAATTGGCTGCGACAGCTCATTTTATCCGAAGTATGTCTGGAAAGGACTCTTTGGCTATAAAAAAGGAAAAACAGCCGAGGGCACTCAAACGCTCGTTTCTCAAAACGGTGGTGGATATCCAACCTACCCAGGTGATATTGAACGATACTTTATGGAATATACATCCGGCTCGGGTAGTTATTGATTCAGGGAAAGTCTATGTACACGATTTCCACTTTACCAACCAGAAACGATTCTTGCGTGTCAATGGAGTTGTGTCTGACCGTCCGCAAGATACAGTCCGTATTGATTTACAGCAAATCAACATCGGTTATGTATTCGACATTGCCGACTTGGGAGTCATATTTGAAGGAGAAGCTACCGGGCCGGTTTTTGCAAGTGGCGTGCTGAAAGAACCGGTCATGAGTACAGACCTTTATATTCAGGGATTAGGAATCAATGACGGACTTTTGGGTAATGCCGACATTCATGGAGAGTGGCATCATGATGTAAAGGGAATCTATCTGGATGCACGAATCCGGGAAGCTGATGTGGCCAAAACACATGTCTACGGGTTTATTTATCCCATTAAACCGACGAGTTCACTCGATTTACAAATAGAAGCGGATGGTACCAATTTAGAGTTTATTCATTATTATATGTCCAGCATTACGCCTGAGTTTCACGGACGTGCCACTGGCAACGTGCATTTTTATGGTAAGTTCAAGGCTTTGAATCTGGAAGGGAAAGTATATGGGGATGCGTCGATGAAAGTAGATGTATTGAATACGACATTCTCGGTGAAAGACAGTATCTATATAGCTCCCGATGGACTGACATTCCATAATAACCGGATATTTGATACGGAAGGACATCAAGGTACGATGAATGGATATTTACGCTACCGGCATTTTAAGGACTTGAGCTATCATTTTGACTTTGATGTCCACAATATGTTATTGATGAATACCGGAGAATCGTTGGACTTTCCTTTCTATGGCACGGTATATGGTACGGGCAATGCAAGCATAGCCGGCAATGCAGTAGATGGGGTGAACATCAATGTAGCCATGACGACTAACCGGAATACCACCTTTACTTACATCAAGGATAATGTGACTTCGGCGGTCAGTAACCAGTTTATCCGTTTTGTGGATAAAACGCCGCGTCGTGTGGTTCAAGACAGCATTCTTCTGTCTACGTATGAGATGGCTCGTCAGCAAATGGAACAGGAACAAGAGCGTGAAACGGATACGGATATCCGATTGAACCTGATAGTCGATGCAACTCCCGATGCGACCATGCGTATCGTCATGGACCCGGTGGCCAATGATTATATTAGTGGACGGGGAAGTGGAAACATCCGGGCTGAATTCTACAACAAAGGCGATGTCAAGCTGTTTGGCAACTATCGCATTAATCAGGGAATCTATAAATTTAGTTTGCAAGAGGTCATCCGTAAGGACTTCTTGATTAAGGAAGGCAGTTCCATCACTTTTAATGGCGAGCCGCTGGATGCTACGCTGGATATTGAAGCCAACTATACGGTCAGTTCGGCTTCGTTGAATGACCTCATTCCCAATGCCAGCGACTTTGTCAATCAGACCACGGTGCGGGTAAATTGTGTGATGGATCTGACCGGTCAGTTGACTTCGCCTACTATTAAACTGGATTTGGAATTGCCCAACGACAGGGACGAAGTGGAGGCGTTGGTGAAAAACTATATTCCTACCGATGAGCAGATGAAGATGCAGATCTTGTATTTGTTGGGTATCGGGAAGTTTTATCCTTCGGAGACTTTTGGTACGGGACAGAATTCGGATATGATGTCCAGTGTGTTGTCTTCCACGCTGTCGGGACAACTAAATAACGCTTTGTCCCAGATTATCGATAATAATAATTGGAATATAGGAACTAATTTCAGTACCGGCGAAAAGGGATGGACCGATATGGAGTTCGAAGGCATGTTGTCCGGTCAGCTGTTGAATAACCGTTTGCTCATCAATGGAAACTTCGGTTATCGGGATAATCCGATGGCCAATACGAACTTTGTGGGTGACTTCGAAGCCGAATGGCTGGTTACTCGCTCCGGAGAAATCCGGTTGAAAGCCTACAATGAAACGAACGACCGTTACTATACCCGTACGAATCTGACTACGCAGGGTATCGGTATTATTTTCCAGAAAGATTTCGACAAGTGGAACGAATTGATGTTCTGGAAGCGCTGGAAGCTTTTCCGCCTGAAAAGCTTGCGTCCCAAGAAAGAGGCTGAGGCCGTAGAAGAAAAGAAAGAATAGTTCCGTCTTCATCCGTACATAAAAATCAACATCTGCATCCCGGCCTGGTTGTAGGAACCTGCGCTGCATCTTCTTCTAAGCTTTTTTGTGCGTATTTTATAAGTTGTTGTATGACAGATGGATAGTTGGACCAGAAAATTTCAAAGCCTGGTCCATCGCGGACCATCCAGTGGTCCACGTTGGACCATTCAGAGGTCCAAGCCGGACCATTGGATGGTCCAACAGGGACCAAAGCATGGTCCAAGCGTGTTTCAGCCATTCGAATGGTCTGGAGCGAATATTGATTGACAGCAGATGTCAGTCGAACTTCAGGATGAAGGTGGTTTCTTTCCCTGGCAGTAAAGTGATGCTGCCTCCTGAAAGACGCATAATTTGTCGGGAGATGCTGAGTCCGATGCCACTTCCGCCTTCTTTGGTGGTAAAGAAAGGAACGAAGATGTGTTCGGCAATTTCGGGGGGGATGCAAGGGCCATTGTTGGTTACTTCGATGAGGATGGCTTCCGCTTCGTTGCAATAGGCGCGGATGCTGATGCGACCGTCGGCCTGCTGGTCGAGAGCTTGCATGGCATTGAGCAGCAGATTGGTCACGACTTGGGCGATAAGATTCTCATCGGCGTGGAGAATCAGGTCGTCGGGCGTAACGGAAGTATGAAAAGCAATCGATGTGTCCGGATATCGATGCCGGGCTAGTTGAACCATCCGCTCGATGAAGTCTTTCACAAAGAACAGGGTAGGGACCGGTGTCGGGATATGGGTAAATTGGCGATACGACTCCACGAAAGCCAAGAGTCCTTTGCCCGTTTGGCTGATGGTTTGCAGTCCTTGATGGATTTCGTTTTCTTTTTTCTCATCGACCAGATGCAGCAGCGTGTCACTCAGGGAGGTGATGGGAGTGACCGAGTTCATGATTTCGTGCGTCAGTACCCGTGTCAGTCGCATCCAGGAGTCGATTTCCTTTTCATCCAGTTCGTTATTGATGTCGTTCAAGGCGACAATGCGTAAAGGTTCTTGATGGATGGTGATGCCGCTGACACGTATGGACAGGTTGACTGAGTTTCGTTCATTGGTGAAGGCGGCCTGTAGCTTGTCGCCGGGGCGGCATGATTCCAGCAATTCCATCAAGTGGACATCGATGTTCCTTATCTGCTTGACGTGGGTGAAAATCTCCATACCCAATAGTCGTAAGGCTTCGCTGTTCTTTTGGTAAACGGCTCCTTTGGAGTTCAGTACCACAATGCCGGTGTTGACGCATTCCAGTATCAGTTCATAATATTTTTCTCTTTGGGCCGTATCCGTTGCTATTTGGTAGAGAATCTGTGTCATCCGGTTCAGTGCTTGGTTGATGAGTCGGTCGTTGTCCGGTACGTCGGTTTCGGTGAAGTGGACGGTGTAGTCATGATTGGCGATGGCATCGAGCAGGAACAGCACTTTGTGAGCATGTTGGCGATGGAGGCGGATTTGTTTCCGCAGGGTGAACAGAGTGAGCAGTGTAAGTCCTCCGGCCAGGATAGTCAGTGCATGTGGCCGGTCGGACAGTTCGCGTCCGGTGAACACCAGTGTCCAGGTGATGGCGGTCAGTGCGGCGGCAAAGAGGGAGATGGTAGCCCATAGCGCATAAGATTGTTTCAGGTCATTGAGTCGTATCTTCATGGAACTGTCGGGTTACGGGGTGTTAGAGTCCGTATTTCTTCATTTTATTATAGAGGGTTTGGCGGCTGATGCCCAATTGGGCAGCTACGGCCGATAAGTTACCGTCGCAGGCATCGATGGCTTGGCTAATCATTTTCACTTCCATTTCTTCCAGCGTCGTGGCTGTCGGTGGTGGGGGAGCAGATGTAGAGGCGGTTGGTTGTAGTTGGAAAGCTTCAGGAGGCAACTGTTCGCTGTCGCAGAGGATGACAGCTTTTTCTATGGCGTGTTCCAGTTCCCGGATGTTGCCTTTCCAAGGATATTGCAGGAGTTTCTGTTCGGTGGCTTCCGTCAGCGTAGTAGCAGGCCGGCCATATTGCTTGCCGAAACGCTCGGCAAAGAGGCGAGCCAGGGGTACGATGTCTTCCGGCCGTTGACGTAAGGGAGGTATTTCCAGGTGGATGGTATTGATGCGATAAAGCAGGTCTTCGCGAAACTCTCCTTGGTTCACCATTTCGTTGAGGTTGCGGTTGGTGGCACATATCAACCGGATGTCGATCGGTATGGTCGTGTTACTGCCCACTTTTACGATGCTACGGCTTTGGATGGCGGTAAGCAGTTTGGCTTGCAGGGGATAAGGGAGGTTGCCTATTTCGTCCAGAAAGAGGGTACTGTGACAAGCCGCTTCAAACTTGCCGGGTCGGTCGGTATGGGCATCAGTGAAGGCTCCTTTGACATGGCCGAACAATTCGCTTTCGAAGAGGCTGGGTGTCAGGGAGCCCATGTCTACAGTCACCATCTCTGCTTGGTTTCGTGCCGACAGGGCGTGTATTTCGCGGGCAAGCATCTCTTTGCCGGTACCGTTCTCGCCGGTGATGAGGATATTGGCTTCGGTCGGTGCCACTTTCTCGACCAGTTGGCGGAGGTGCTGCATGACCTTGCTCTGTCCCCAATACATGGCGGACGACTTGGACTTGCGTAACGTGGGAGGGACAGGCCGGGCGGCGGTCAGTAGCGTATCAATCAGCTTACGGTTGTCCCAAGGCTTCACTACGAAGTCGGCGGCTCCTTCCTTGATGCCCCTCACGGCCAGGTCAATGTCGGCATAAGCTGTAAAAAGTACGACGGGCAATGTCGGATGCGTGCGTTTGATTTCGTGCAGCCAGTAGAGACCCTCGTTGCCGTTGTTGATGCCCGAAGCGAAATTCATATCTAGCAATACCACTTGCCAGTTGGCTTCACGCAAGGTGGCTGGCAGGGTGATAGGCGAGGTGAGCGTAGTCACTTTCTCGAAGTAGGGCTTCAGCAGGAGTTGCAGGGCAGCGAGCACGCTCTTATTGTCATCCACAATGAGTATAGGACCAAGTTTTTTCATAGGTAATAATTCTTATTCCGGTACAAAAATAAAGCAAAATATGGGACACGGGGAAATGTCGCTGTTTGTGGCTTATGTTATATCCGTTTCCAATGCCAGCAGAAACTTTTTCGCTTCTAGTCCGCCGGCATAGCCCGTGAGTGCTCCATGGCTACCGATGACGCGGTGGCACGGCACAAAGAGGCTGAGGGCATTTGCTCCGTTTGCATTCGCCACGGCACGTACGGCTTTCGGCATTTCTAATCGGAGGGCCAAGTCGGTATAGGACAAGGTTTCTCCATAAGGTATCTCTTGTAACTGTCGCCATACCTGTTGCTGAAACTCCGTACCCGCCAATAACAGAGGTATGGTAAACACGGTGCGCTTCTGCCGGAAATATTCGTCCAACTGACGGACGGCTTCTTGGATGACGGGCGACGTGCTTTCTTCATAATGGGCATGCAGGAAATGGCACAGGCGATTGTCTATCCGTTGGCGATGCGTTCTTTCCGCCCAGTCGCAGAGGCAGAGCTTATCTTCCCAAGAACCGAGCAGCAGGTTGCCGCAAGGGGAAGAGTAGGAATGAATTTGGATGATGGCTTTTTTCATTTGCGTTTTTTTATTTTACAATTTAGTTCCCAGCAAGCCACGGCCGATGCGGCTGCTACGTTGAGCGAGTCGACTCCGTGCATCATGGGGATACGTACTACATAGTCGGCCTCGGTGATGCTGTGATGGGGGAGGCCATCGCCTTCTGTTCCCAGGATGAGAGCTAATCGGGGTTCTTCCTTCAAGGCTGGATGGTCGAGGCTGACAGAACAGGCTGTGAGTGCTAAGGCGGCGGTACGGAATCCTAAGGTGTGCAGATGGGGAGTGACAGGTGTGTCTATCCATGTCCAAGGTATCAGGAATACCGAACCCATGGATACTCGTACAGCCCGGCGGTTCAGTGGGTCGCATGAGTCAGGAGTGAGCAATACGGCATCCATGCCCAAGGCTGCTGCCGAACGAAAAATGGCACCGATATTGGTGGTATCTGTCACGCCATGGATGATGACGATGCGTCGGGCTTCGTGACAGATGGTTTCTACACGTGGTGGTTGGGGGCGGCGCATGGCGCAAAGTACACCACGTGTCAGTACATAGCCGGTGAGGCTGGCTAATAGTTCTCTATCACCGGTGTATATGGGGATGTCGGGCAGACGGGACAGGAAGTCAGCGGCATCGCCTGTCAGGTGTTTTCGTTCGCACAAGAGAGCCAAGGGTTCCAGTCCGGCATCCAGTGCCACGCGGATAACCTTGGGACTTTCAGCGATAAAGATTCCTTTTTCGGGTTCCAGCCGGTTACGGAGTTGCGCTTCGGTCAGTGTGCTGAATAGTTCTACACCGGGGTGAGAAAGTGAGTCGATCTTGATAATAGGCATCTTATTCTTTTTCCTCTTCTTCTTTTTCTTTGGTGACGAGCAATTTATCTACTCGTCCACGATCCATATCAACGATTTCAAAATGGAGATTTTTATACGAGAAGAGGTCACCGGCTTTGGGAACACGCCCTACAAGGAACATGGCCAGTCCAGATAGGGTAGTGAAGTCCTCTTCTTTTAAGTCATCATAGTCTAAAATTCCCATGGCTTCCATGAAGTCGTCGATGTTCATCGAGGCTTCTACTAGCATCGAGCCATCTTGGCGGGTCACGATATCTTGTTCTTCTGTTTCGTTTTCTTCCAAGATATCGCCAAAGATGCTTTCCGTTAGATCGTGTAAAGTAATGATGCCTTGTGTATTGCCATATTCGTCTACCACGACTCCAAATTTGTTTTTGTTTCTTTTGAATATCTCCAGTACCTTTTTGGCATAAAGGCTTTCGGGGATGAATTGAGCCGGACGGGCGATGCTGCGTAAGTCAAAATGATGGTCTTCATTGCCCATCATCAGAATGATGTCTTTCACCGATACGACTCCGATGATTTCGTCTTTTCCTTTGTCTACCAACAGATATTTGCTGAAATGCTGTTCGCGGATGGTGCGCAACACGTCTTCCGGGGTGTCCGTGGGATGTAGGGTGACGATGTCCCTCCGGTAGGTCATCAAGTCATTGGCACGTTTGTCCGAGAAGCGGAATACATCTTTCAGCATCTCTGTTTCTTCCTTGTCGATGACTCCTTGTTCGGAACTTTGGTGCAGAATCATTTTTAGTTCGTCTTGGGTCATTTGTCGTTCTTCACTGTTTTCCAACCCAATCAACTTGTTTGCCAAACGGGTAGAAGCACTCAGCAGGCACACGAAGGGGTAGGAGACTTTGCTTAATACAATCATGAAAGGACTGAGCAACGTGGCCCACTTCTCCGGATTGTTCATCGCAATGGTTTTAGGCACCAACTCACCAATGATTAGCGAGAGGTAGGTTATAATGACTACCGTGGTAATCATGGCCAACTGAGCAGCATAAGGAGTTGCTCCCGGAATCAGTTGGAACAGAGGAATCAAATTATCGGCGATGGTGGCTCCACCATAAGCACCGCTCACAATGCCGATGAGAGTAATTCCGATTTGTATGGTAGAAAGAAATTTTTCTGGTTCTTCCAATTGTTTCAGCACGCCTTTGGCTCTTTTGTTACCTTTTCCTGCGAGTGTTTCCAGCCGGGCTTTGCTGGACGATACCAGCGCGATTTCATACATGGCAAAAATGCCGTTTAAGACAAGTAAAATTAGGATAATAATAAATTCCATATAAAATTAGGATGGTTTCTTTTGCAAACATACTGATTTTTTCGCATGCATGAAAATCCACGCATGGAAGCCTACGGAAACATGTTCTTTTTATGCTATTTTAAGTTTTTGATAAGATTCGATGAGGGGGAAATAGTTAACTTTGTCTATCTATTATAATATAAATGAATAAAAAATGAGAAAATGGAAATTTCTAGGAGTTGGTATACTCCTGTGTTTGGCGACATTGTCGGTTCATGCAGCCCATGTGGATACTGTACAAGTGGAAAGTATTTCGATGCAACGGTCGATAAAAGTTCTTTATGTACTTCCAGATGTATCTTTACAATCCAATCCTCAAGCGTGTCCTGTGGTTTATTTGTTACATGGGTATAATGATGGTTTTAGAGGTTGGATACGAATCAAGCCTGAATTACCTCGGATAGCTGATGAGAAAGGGATTATTTTTGTATGCCCGGATGGTGAGAATAGCTGGTATTGGGATAGTCCTGTTAATCCTTCTTCGCGTTTTGAGACTTTTGTCTCCAAAGAATTGGTGCAATATACGGATAGTCATTATGCTACTATCGCTAATCGTCATGCGCGTGCCATCACGGGCTATAGCATGGGTGGACATGGAGCCTTGTGGAATGCAATTCGCCACAAAGACGTGTTTGGAGCAGCTGGAAGTACCAGCGGGGGAGTGGATATTCGTCCTTTCCCACAGAATTGGATGATGAAAAATCAGTTGGGAGAATATGCTTCGAACAGGAAACGTTGGGACGAACATACGGTTATCAATTTGGTGGGTACCCTTCGGCAAGGTGATTTGGCCTTGATTATCGATTGTGGTGAAGAAGACTTTTTCCTGGAGGTGAACAAAACCCTTCATCAACGTTTGCTGGCCTTGAACATCGATCATGATTTTATTACCAGACCAGGCGGGCACACGGGCCAGTATTGGGCCAATGCTATTGACTATCAGTTGCTGTTTTTTGAGAAATATTTTCATATGAAACCTTATGAAGACTGATCGCAGGAAGAAAGTGGTGACATTTGGTGAAGTGATGCTTCGCCTCACCACACCTGGTTTTCGCCGTTTTTCACAAGCCAGTGAATTTGTTGCAACTTATGGAGGAAGTGAAGCCAATGTTGCTTTGTCATTGGCCCATTTCGGTATACCCACCGAGTTTGTCACCCGTCTGCCCGACAATGCGTTGGCTCATGCCTGTGTCTGTTCTCTCAGAGCCGGCGGACTGGGGACGGATGGAATTGTGTATGGCGGACATCGCATGGGCATTTATTTTTTGGAACAAGGAGCAGCTTTTCGCAATTCGAACGTGGTGTATGACCGCGATGACTCCGCTTTTGCTACGCTTCGGCCGGGCATGATCGACTGGGAGCGTGTCTTCCAGGGAGCCGATTGGTTCCATTGGTCAGGCATCGCGGCGTCTCTTTCGCAAGAGGGAGCTGATGCCTGCTTGGAAGCGCTCGAAGTGGCACGTCGAATGGGGCTGGTCATCTCGTGCGATTTGAATTTCCGTAAGAAACTTTGGAATTACGGGCGTCCGGCTGCCGAAGTGATGCGCCCGTTGTTGGCGTATAGCGATGTGCTTTTCGGTGCCGAGCCGGAATATCGAGAGATTATGGGTTTACAGCCGGTGGGCTTCAAGGCGCGGACGGTTCAGGATACTTCGTTTGCCGAGTCATTACCGGCCTTCGAGGCTTTCTTGCGCGAGGTACAAGCTTGTGCTCCCCGGTGTAAACATATCTTTTTGGAATTGAGAAATTCGCTTACGGCCAATCATAATTTGTTGGCAGCCGTACTGTTATCGGAAGGGAACTTCTATCATACGGGCATTTATGATATTGATCATGAAGTAGACCGCGTAGGAGCGGGCGATGCTTTCGTGGCTGGGATGATTTACGGCTTGTTGGCTTATCCGACGGCACCTCAGCAGGCTTTGGATTTTGCTTTGGCGGCTTCTGCCTTGAAGAATACCGTCTACGGTGACTATAACCAAGTGACTGTGGAGGAGGTAGAGAGCCTGATGCAAGGGAATACGTCGGGAAGGGTTTCCAGATAAAAACATACGGTGAGAGTTTATGTTCAGTTTACCCTGGATAAACTCGCAGTTTATCGAGGATAAACTACTAGTTTAGTGCGGATAAACTAACAGTTTAGTACGGGTAAACTGACAGTTTATCTTGGATAAATTGTAATAAACTGTTAATCAGCTGTGAATCAATCAACTAGTTATTTCAATCTAAAGGAAGCATGGAAACAGAGAAAATGAAGGCACGTGCAGGCAAACTGTATGATGCCAATTATGACGAAGAGTTATTGAAGGAGCGTGCCGCTTGTGCGGAGATGCTCTATGACTTGCACCAACTGCGGCCTTCTCAAGAGGAAGAACGTCGTGCCTTGCTGCGTCGTTTGTTGGGAAAGACCCGCGAACACTTCAGCATAGTTGCCCCTTTCTTTTGCGACTATGGATATAATATTGAGATAGGTGAGAACTTTTTCATGAATAGCGGGTGTGTCATCTTGGATGAGGCTCCTGTGAAGTTTGGCGACAATGTATTTATCGCTCCTCATTGCGGCTTTTATACGGCCGGTCATCCTTTGGATATTGAGCGGCGCAATCAGGGGCTGGAGTATGCTTTGCCTATTACGGTAGGCAATCATGTCTGGATAGGTGCTCAGGTTTGTGTGCTTCCCGGGGTGACCATCGGGGAGGGGAGTGTGATTGGAGCAGGAAGTGTGGTGACGAAAGATATACCGCCTCACGTGTTGGCGTTGGGTAATCCGTGCCGGGTGGTTCGGGCCATTACCGACGAAGACCGGAAGAAATACATCGGTTAAAGGCAATCTTTCTGTTGCTTTTGTCCTTAGAAAGCTAAATTTTGCTTACTTTTGTGCCCGTATTTTGCAATAACACTTTAAAAAGATATAGAGACAATGGAATTAGCAAGTAAGTACAATCCCGCCGATGTGGAGGGAAAGTGGTACCAGTACTGGCTGGACCACAAACTGTTCAGTTCGAAACC
>CALUOT010000052.1 GCA_944322355.1 uncultured Bacteroides sp.
GGAACTGATGGACAATCTGCAAGACTCGCTGCGCGACCTGCGTGCCCTCTTCAACAACGCGCCCGACCTGACCGGCACCATCCGCCGCTACATCGAGGAGAACGCCGGACTGAAGAAGCAGGTGGACGAGTTCATGAAGGAGAAAGAGGCCCAGCTGAAGGAACGCCTCCTGCAAAGCGTCAAGGAAGTGAATGGCGTGAAGCTCATCAAGTTCATCGCTCCGCTTCCGGCAGAGACGGTGAAGAACATCGCCTTCCAGCTGCGCGGCCAGATCGGCGAGGACCTGTTCTTCGTGGCCGGTACCGAGTTCGATGGCAAACCGATGCTGACCGTCATGCTGAGCGATAACCTCGTGGCAGGCGGACTGAAAGCCGGAGCCTTGGTGAAAGAAGCAGCCAAGCTGATACAAGGCGGCGGAGGTGGCCAGCCCCACTTCGCCACAGCAGGCGGTAAGAACCCGGATGGCCTGAACGCTGCTGTCGACAAGATTATCGAATTGGCGGGACTTTAAGCATTCCGCTCATACTAAATAGTTTTTTGTGTGTTGGTGCGCCGGACGCGAGTATTCCCTGCTGTTCGGCGCATTTTTTCACCTCACCCTACCACTCTCTCCCCTGCCTATGAACCGAACAGACCGTCAGATACTGCACATAGCCCTGCCCTCTATCGTATCGAACATCACCGTCCCATTATTAGGACTAGTAGACGTAGCCATCGTAGGCCATCTGGGTAATGCGGCCTACATCGGTGCCATAGCCGTGGGGAGTATGCTGTTCAACATCATCTACTGGGTCTTCGGCTTCCTGCGCATGGGCACCAGCGGGATGGCTTCGCAGCTCTACGGCCAACGGGATTTCACCGAAGCCCTGCGTCTGCTGGTACGTTCCGTCGGAATCGGGATAAGCATCGCCCTCTGCCTGATTATCCTGCAAGTACCCATCCGCGAGATTGCTTTCCTCCTCATCCACCCGACCAACGAGGTTCAACAACTAGCCACCACCTACTTCCACATCTGCATCTGGGGGGCCCCCGCCATGCTGGGACTCTACGGACTGACGGGCTGGTACATCGGGATGCAGAACTCACGCTTCCCCATGCTGATAGCCATCACGCAAAATGTGGTGAACATCGTGGCAAGCCTCAGTCTGGTATACGGATGCGGCCTGAAGGTGGAAGGGGTAGCCTTGGGGACACTGATAGCCCAATATGCCGGTTTCCTGATGGGCGTCGGGTTGTGGTGGCGCTACTACGGCCGGCTGAAACGTTACTTCCGTCGCAACGGTCTTTTACAACGCGCAGCCATGAGCCGCTTCTTCCGAGTGAACCGCGACATCTTCCTGCGCACCCTCTGTCTGGTAGCAGTGACCCTGTTCTTCACGTCCGTCGGTGCAGAGCAAGGCAACATCGTACTAGCTGTAAACACGCTGCTGATGCAACTCTTCACGCTGTATTCCTACATCATGGACGGATTTGCTTACGCCGGCGAAGCCCTGAGCGGCCGTTACATCGGAGCACGCAACCGACTTCAGTTTCAGGCTACCGTCCGTCGTCTCTTTGCCTGGGGAGGAGGGATTGCGTCAGCATTTACCTTGGTATATGCCGTAGGAGGGAACGCCTTCTTGGGGCTGCTGACAGATGATGCCGAAGTGATTACTGCCGCCGGAACCTACTTCGGCTGGGCATTGGCCATTCCTGTGGCGGGTATGGCCGCCTTCGTGTGGGACGGCATCTTCATCGGAGCCACAGCCACGCGAGGCATGTTGCAGTCTATGGCCGTAGCTGCCGTCTGTTTCTTCCTGCTCTACTTCGGCCTGCACGAAACATGGGGCAATCATGCCTTGTGGATGGCCTTCCTCACCTATCTGCTGATGCGCGGCATCGTACAGACCATACTGAGCCGTAAGATAATCCACCACGCATTCGACGAATAAGCTCTATTCCACCTGCTCCTGGGGATAATTCACCAAATACAGGGTCCCCGTAGCCCGGGTAAACGCCGTATACAACCAGCGAAAATAGTCGGGCGTCAGATATTCTTCGGACATATAACCTTGGTCAAGGAAAACGTTCTTCCATTGCCCGCCTTGTGCCTTGTGGCAAGTGATGGCATAGGCATACTTCACCTGCAACGCATTATAATGAGGGTCGGCCTTCATCTTTTTCATCCGGTCGCTTTTCAACGGAATGTCCGCATAATCCTCGAGCACCGTTCGGAAGAGACGTTCATGATCCACAGACGTCAAAGCGGGTGCCTCACTCTGCAACGTATCGAGCAGCAAAGTGGCCTCCAACTCCAGTTCATCATAGTCAGGAAAAAACAACAGTACATCGGCAAAACGGAATCCGTACATTTCACGAGTTCGGCGCACACGACGTACAACGACTGTTTCACCGTTGGCGATAAAGTCAATGCTCTTCTGTTTCTCCGTCCAGAAGTAGTTGTTTTTGGCTACCATCAGCAAGTCCCCCGACTCCAATTCCTCCTCCCGCCACAAGATTTGTGCCCGGATACCCTTGTTATATATATTGGCACGCTTATTCGAGCGACAGATCACAATGGTCTCATCTAATCCGTCACGATCATAACAAGTAGAGAGTTCGTCAATGAGTTCATTCCCAGGTAGCACCTTCACATCCGCAAACCCAGACACACGGATTTTAGGCAATGCTCCGTAAACATCGTCTGCAATAAGCCGGCGCAGCAAAGTCGCATTCCATAAAATACCCGATTGCTGTTCTTGCCGTACTACCTGCGTCAAGTCGGCTTCTGTCACTTCCAAACCGTATCCCCGTAAAGCATCAGCATATAGTGACGGACTTAACTCTTCGCCAACCGGTGGAAGCTGTGCCGTATCTCCCATAATCAACAGCCGGCATCCTTGCCCGGAATAGACAAATTGCACTAAGTCATCAAGCAAGCGCCCCGTACCAAACACAGCTCCCGACAAACCTTCGTTCGAAATCATGGAAGCTTCGTCTACTATATATAAGGTATGGGTGTTCAAGTTCTCATTCAAAGAGAAATTATCCATTTCTTCCGAGAAAGACTTCTGGCGATATATTTTCTTATGAATGGTAAAAGCCGGATGAGCTGCATAGGAAGAAAACACCTTAGCTGCTCTTCCGGTCGGAGCCAGCAAGACTGATTTCTGCTGCAACTTATCCAAAGTACGCACCAGTGCTCCAACCAAAGAAGTCTTCCCGGTTCCTGCATAACCCCGCAATAGAAACAAGCCTCCATCCGTAGTCGCACACAAGAACTGAGACAGTTTTTTTATGGCATTTTCCTGTTCTAAAGTTGGCTGATAAGGAAAATTTTCCTTAATTTGCCTTTCTAAATAGTTATTTATCATTTTTGTAATAGAAAAAAGTAAGGCGAACCGTCATTTTTAAATTTATTTCTTTTATTTTTGCGGTGCGAATATAATAACTAAAAAACATATTTATCATGAAAACAGTATTTAATGTCGTTTTGGTCTTATGCGTAGTGGTATTAGTTTATATTTGCTATGCCAGCATTATGGGTCCAATTAACTTTGAGAAAGATGAGGATATCAGAGAAAAGGCAGTTATTGCCCGCTTGATTGATATCCGTAAAGCACAAGGTGAGTATCGTAACTTGCACGATCAGCAGTACACGGCTAGTTTCGACTCGTTGATTGCTTTCGTTAAAAATGCAAAGCTTCCTTTCGTATTCAAGAAAGGTGAGTTGACCGACAAACAATTGGAAGACGGTCTGACTGAAAAGAAAGCTGTGCAGATTATCGAAAAAGCCAAGAAAACGGGTAACTATTCGGATGTTAAGAAATGGGGATTGGAAAACTTTGCCCGTGACACTCAATGGGTGGCTGTTATCGATACCATTTTCCCGAAAGGTTTCAATGCCGATTCTATGAGATACGTGCCTTTCGGTAACGGTGCTCAGTTCGAAATGGCAATCAAGAACGATACAGCCAAATCGGGTGCTCCGTTCTGTCTGCTCGAAGTGAAAACTCCGTACACAGTATATCTGAACGGATTGAATCGTCAGGAAATTGCCAATAAGATTGACTTGCAGACTAAATTAGGAAAATATCCCGGTCTGATGATTGGTAGCTTGGAAACGGCTAACAACAATGCCGGTAACTGGGAATAATTCCTCGAACTTGTATATGACAGAAACGATTGATTTTAGTAAATCGGAACAGTATACCTTATCCATCCGTCTTAGTACGGATGGATTTTCTTTTTCTGTATCCAATCCGATAGAGAAAGACAACCTGCACTTTTTTGACCATGATGTCGATGAATCGTTATCATTAACAGCTAACCTGAAACACACCTTTCAGGAAATAGAGTGGTTAGGACAACCTTACAAACGAATAAACGTTTTGGTAGCCGGCAAACGTCAGACCTTCATCCCACTGGACTTCTTTGAAGACGAACAGGCCGAAACGATATTCTACCACAACCATCCCCAACGAGAAAATGAATGGGTACAATATAATATATTGCACAAAAGCAATGTCGTAGTGCTATTTGGTATGGACAAAAGTGCCCATACTTTCCTGCACGAACAATATCCTACAGCTAAATTCTATGCACAGGCCAGCCCGCTCATCGAATACTTTTTGTCCAAAAGCCGGTTAGGCAACAACAGCAAAATGTATGTAAATGTGCGCAAAGAAGAAATAAGCGTGTATGCTTACGAACGAGGCCGACTGTTATTAGCCAATTCCTTTCCGTGCAAAGTGATTGCGGATCGCATCTATTACCTGCTCTATATCTGGAAGCAACTGGCTTTCGACCAAGAACGAGATGAACTGCATCTCAGCGGCCTTTTAGACGAAAAAGAGTTATTGTTAACCGAATTACGTAAATACATCCGGCAAGTGTTCGTCATGAACCCTATCCAAAACATCGACCTACAAGCTATCAACGAATGCGAGTAATCAGCGGTATATACAAAAAAAGACATTTCGACGTGCCCCACTCTTTCAAGGCACGTCCTACCACGGATTTTGCCAAAGAAAATCTGTTCAACGTTTTATCCAACTATTTGGATTTTGAGGACCATGTACATGCACTCGACCTTTTCTCGGGTACGGGAAGCATCAGTTTAGAACTCGTTTCGCGTGGATGTGACCAAGTCATCAGCATCGAAAAGGACAGAGACCATCATGCCTTTATCTGCAAAGTCATGCGCGAAATCAAAACAGACCAGTGCATCCCCATACGCACTGACGCATTCAGATATATACAGAACTGCCATGAACAGTTCGATTTTATTTTCGCCGACCCACCTTACGAACTGAAAGGATTGGAAACCATTCCTGATTTGATTTTTGAAAAGAACCTGTTGAAAGCGGAAGGACTCTTCGTACTGGAACATGGAAAGAAAAACAGCTTCGAAGCACACCCACATTTCATCGAGAAGAGAGTTTATGGAAGCGTAAATTTCTCTTTCTTCCAATAACACCCCCAAACTCTATTCCAATGGAAAGCTAACGGACTTGACAGTAGTAGTGAGGGGAACAATGCGAACGGTATCGCCAGTAAGGAGAAAAAACGCATCACCTACTTTACCGATTTGTTTGCCTTGAAGAACCTGACCATCCATGTATTGTAAAGTCACATCAGGCTGATGAAGAGTCTGACCATAAGCATAAGAACCATAAAAAATAGCGGCATAAAACACATAAGCGAGACTAACCAAAGCGAGACTTAATGGACGATACCAAGAGCGACGAGTAAAACTAAAACTCCAACGCTCATAACTGACCGGAAAATGCAAACGCCACAATCGGTCAGCCCACATAGTCACCCCCACCAACACCAAAGATCCCAAAATAAAAAGAAGAATATAAGGATCCTCAAAAGGAGAAATGAGAAAATCAAACACCGAGGCGTATTGAAAAACATTGATGGAGAACCAACTGTACTTGAAATAATTGAAAAGAATGCCCACAAGCACAGCAACGAGATAGCCCAAGGAAAGGAGGGTGGGAAAGGTCGTTGTCAGACGCTCGCGGGTAGTTAGCTCAGCACGTTCATTCATAAGGATATCCCTCTATTTTAATCCTCCACACGAGCCACTTGCTTGATGTTGGGTATCTGCTTCAAGTTGTTACAGATGGTACGAACGTCATCCACATCATGCACATAAAGTTGCATTTTCCCCTCGAAAATGCCATCCGTGGCATCAACGGCAAGGCGACGGATATTCACACCCAACTGATTGGTAAGGACTTGGGTTACAGCCAGAAGTACCCCCACTCCATCAATTCCTCGGATATAAATCGTCACGAGAAAAGTAAGGTCTTTATGTGTATCCCATTGAGTAGCTATGATACGATTACCAAAACTGCTTTTCAACCGGACAGCAACGGGACATTGACGCTTGTGGATAGTGACGCGGTTATTCTCATCAATGTAGCCCAGTACATCGTCACCGGGTATCGGGTGACAACAATCAGCCATGATGTAATCCTTGGATATGGCTTCTTCCGTAAGCTTGAGTATCTCTTTAGGATTAATCTTCGTGCCCGGTTGAGACTCGTTTCCACGAGATTCTTCTTTCGACTCCTTGCTTGTACCAAAGGAAAAGCTGAGAAGTTTTTTCCAACTTTTCGTCTGACGCGGACGAAGCACATCGCGTTCAGCATCCCCCAGCGTTATACGCCCGGCTCCGATGGCTGCAAGAAGTTCGTTGTGCGTGTGGAACTTATGAAGATTCGTCAAACGATCCAACGTAGAATCGTCCATGCGGATACCCTCGGTCTGAAGGAATTGGCCAAGCAAGTCCTCCCCCTTTTTCTGGTGCAACTTATCCTCCTTACGGAGAATGGAAGCAATCTTGGCACGAGCACGAGCCGTAGTGGCAAAGTTTAACCACTCGGGTTGCACGCGCTGACTCTTAGAAGTCAGTACTTCCACTTGATCGCCGCTCTGCAACTTATGACTTAGAGGGACAAGCTTATGATTCACTTTGGCCCCGATACAATGACTACCGATGTCCGTGTGAAGTGAGAAAGCAAAGTCAAGAGCTGTAGCATTCTGAGGCATGGTCTTCAAATCACCCTTGGGGGTAAAGACAAATATCTCCGAAGCAAAGAGGTTCAGTTTAATGGTATCAAGGAAATCGATGGCGTCGGGCTGCGGGTCATCAAGTATTTCCTTAATGGTCTTCAGCCACTTTTCGAGTTCGCCTTCATCCTCGCCTCCCCCGCCTTCTTTATATTTCCAATGGGCGGCAAAGCCCTGCTCTGCAACATCATTCATGCGTTCACTTCGTATCTGCACCTCTATCCATTGTCCGTTATTACCCATCAACGTGACATGCAATGCCTGATAACCATTCGCCTTAGGATGACTCACCCAGTCGCGAAGTCGGTCGGGATGGGGCTTATAGATTTTGGAGATAGCGACGTATATGTCAAAGCAGTCGTTCAATTCTTCCTCCATATTGCGCGGGGTGAAGATGATGCGCACCGCCAGGATGTCATAAACTTCCTCAAAAGGAACATGTTTGGTCTGCATCTTGTTCCAGATGGAATAAATGGACTTGACACGGGCCAGTATGTAATATTTGAGTCCCATCTTGTCCAACTGCTCACGGATGGGGGCGGTAAATTCGCGGAATACTTGGTCGCGTTCGGCCGCAGTCGATTGGAGTTTGCGTTCTATCTCAGCATATTCTTCCGGATGTTCATACTTGAAACTGAGGTTCTCCAACTCTGTCTTGATACGATTCAGGCCGAGTCGATTGGCCAACGGTGCATAAATGTAGAGCGTTTCCCCGGCTATCTTGTATTGCTTACTGGGAAGCATAGCTCCCAATGTCCGCATATTGTGAAGACGATCGGCTATTTTAATAAGAATCACCCGAATGTCGTCACTCATTGTAAGCAGCAGTTTCTTGAAATTTTCCGCCTGTGCAGATGCCTGTGCTCCAAAGATTCCACCCGAAATCTTAGTCAGTCCGTCCACAATCTGCGCAATCTTATGACCAAAAATATTCTCTATGTCCTCAACGGTATAATCCGTATCTTCCACAACATCATGCAGGAGAGCACAACAAATCGATGTGGAGCCGAGTCCGATTTCGTTGCAAACAATCTTCGCAACGGCCAAGGGATGCATGATGTAAGGCTCTCCCGAACGTCGTTTAACACCCTTATGCGCCTGATTGGCAAAATTGAACGCTTTGGTGATGATTTCAACACGTTTTCGGTGTTTAGTGTGCAGATAATCATCAATAAGTTCCTTAAAAGCTTGCTCTATCATGGCTTCTTCTGCCTGTTCTTTCTGTTTCGGGCCAATGTAGTCTTCCATATCCGTGTGCTTTAGTATTCCTTGTTTGCAAATGTACGCAAATTACGACAATGTGCAAATGTTTAGCCCTGAAAAAAAGACAGTTTATGTCTCAATTATTATATATCTTCAGCGTCTTTCCGGCTGTAATGCGGTTTCCCGAAATACCGTTCCATAAGCGTAAGTCGCGCACGCGAACATGAAAACGTTCGGCTATCTGTCCCAACGTATCGCCCCGTCGTATCTTATAAAGAGTAGGCTTGCCCTTACCGGCCACGGCACGCGGCTTGGTATCGCTGACTGCCACAACCCGGCGTCCTTTGAACAATTCAGCCTGACGATGTGCATAAATGGTATCCTGATTATCAATGAAATTGCTGATGGCATCCATGGGCAGACGCAAAGTCTGTGGTTTGGTATGTCCCGGAATAATGCTGCGGCGATACTGCGGATTAAGGCTCTTGATTTCATCCAACGGCAGGTTGCACAAGTCGGCTATCTGCTGAAAATGCAGATTACGGCTCACCTGCACTGTGTCCGTAGCCTCGGGGATATTAGTCTCCATGGGACAGATGTTATGCTTGCAGTAGTAAGTCATGATGTAATTGGCAGCAATGAAAGCAGGCACATATCCGCGTGTTTCGCGTGGCAAGAAGTTGTAGATTTCCCAATAATCTGTCTTGCCTCCGGCCCGACGAATAGCTTTGTTGATGTTGCCCGGTCCGCAATTATAGGCAGCAATGACCAGATTCCAATCACCGTAGATGGCATACATATCTTTCAGATAGCGTGCAGCTGCCCACGTTGCTTTGATGGGGTCGCGACGTTCATCCACCAGACTGTTACTCTCCAACCCATAGAGTTTACCCGTCTGTAACATGAACTGCCAAAGTCCCGAAGCTCCGGCACGCGACACAGCCGACGGATTGAGAGCCGATTCGATAATAGGAAGATATTTCAGTTCGAGAGGCAAGTCGTAGGCATCAAGAGCCTTCTCGAAAATGGGCATATAAAAGTTGCATGCGCTCAACATGAACGACACTTGTGTACGAAGACGTGTAGCATACATGTCAATGAACTTGCGCACAATCTCATTGTAAGGCATTTCAATGACGGTCGGCATCCGCGAAAGCCGGTCGATATAGACCGAATCGCTGAAGAAAGGATTGTCCTGCGAAGTGTTGCAATCTTTAGCCAAGTCTATGTAAGTCTTCGCTTTCCAGTCGTTCAACAGGCTGTCGATGGGGTATGTCATACTTTTGGGCAAGTCGATGGTCTCTTGCCGTTCGGCTCCGTCTTCGTGAATAGTGACATCAATGCTTTCTTGTGCCTGCACAGCCAACGCTGTGAATAAACCAATGGCGGAACCGAGGATTATCTTTTTCATCATATATATCAGAGGGTATTGGATTTGTTTGTCTTAAAAGCGAAAACTACACTGCACGCCCACGGAATTATCAGTCAGACTGCCGGACTTATACGGACCGTCCCCGCGATTGTTGATAACCGTAGGCTCTATCTTCATGCTCAAGTCGGGCGATATGTCGAAGTTGGACAATTCAGCATCCACATAAGCATCAATTACTGATATCAGGTACACAGCGACCGTGGCAAAAATACTCAGGTCTCGCCAACGCCGATAAGTATCCTTACGCCTACGCAGGGTCTCGGTAACTTGGCTCTGCCCCACCCGTTCAATGTATCCGGGGGGTAGCAAGTCGGTGATACTACTCGAATCCCAGTTGCCATTGACCGCATCTACATAAGCATCCTGATAGTCATTATACATCTTCCCATTCCAAGTCAACGCATAGGCACATCCCGCAAATCCCCCATAGATAATGGGAAGTTTCCAGTACTTGCGGTTATAAATCTGCCCGCCTCCAGGTATGACCAATGCCAGCCAGGTAGCCGTCGTAGGATTGGGCACCCACTGTTTCCGGTTCAGTTCACGGGCCAAACTGTCGTTCGAAGCAGGTTTCGTTTCTTTCTCCAAGTCAGGACTTTCCGTCAGCTCCAACAGTTTCCGGGTATTTTCGTTCTTGATACTATCCGCCACGACCTTATTGGCTACGGTATCTGTTGTCAGACTGTCTATCCGGTCAACCACAGGCTGCAACGGTACTTTGGTCGAGTCTATCTTCAATTCTCCCGCACGCTTGGAAGCTGCACGCGGACGGTTTTGCCCATATACGACTATTCCTGCTGCTTGTACGAAACATAACAGCAGGATCATGACAATGCGGTATTTCGTAGTATTTCCTCTCATTTATTCTTCAGCGTATCCAGAATGCCGATAATGCGTTCCAGTTCTTCTTCGTTATTGAATGGGATGCTGATTTTCCCTTTTCCTTTCTCCGAACAGGTCAGTTGCACCTTGGCGTCAAAAAAGTTCGACAGTTGTTGTTTCAGCACATTAAACTCTTCGGGCAGCCTATTACGCGGGGTTATTTTCCGATTGCCGCTTTTAACGGTTTCCCCTTCGCTCAACGACTTGACAATCTCTTCCACCTTGCGCACCGAGTAACCATGTTCCAGAATCTCTTCGTAGACCTTCACTTGCAGTTTGGGGTTATCCAACGTCAGCAAGGCACGCGCATGCCCCATATCAATCTGCTTATTCTGCAATCCCATCTGAATAGGAGCAGGCAACTTCAGCAAACGTAAATAATTGGCAATTGTCGTACGCTTCTTCCCCACCCGCTCACTCAATCGTTCTTGCGTCAATCCATACTGATCCAGCAGATGTTGATAAGCCAAAGCTATCTCTACCGAATTCAAATCCTCCCGCTGAATATTCTCGATAAGAGCCATTTCCATCATATTCTCATCATCAGCCGTACGGATATAAGCAGGGATAGTCGTCAGTCCGGCCAGTTGCGAAGCCCGGAAACGGCGTTCACCGGCTATGACTTGATATTCATCCTCCGAAATTTGGCGCAGGGTAATGGGCTGGATAATACCTATCTCAGCTATCGAATCAGCTAATTCCTGCAAAGCAGTCGGGTCAAACTCCCGACGCGGCTGATTAGGATTGACGGAAATTTTCGACAACTCGATTTCATTAATGGAAGAGGAGCCTTCGGGCTGCACGTCATCCATGGAAAGCAAAGCATCCAAGCCCCGTCCTAACGCATTTCTTCTCTGTGCCATATTTTATTATTACCTAACAATTACTTCTTTTCTCTTTCAATTAATTCCTTAGCCAAAGCCATGTGATTCCTCGCTCCTGTGGAGTCCGCATCATATAAAATGGTAGGAAGGCCGTAACTGGGTGCTTCACTCAATTTCACATTACGCTGTATCACGGTCTTAAACACCAACTCCTGAAAATGACGTTTCACCTCGTCATAAATCTGGTTGGCCTGACGCAAGCGAGAATCATACATCGTCAACAAGAATCCTTCTATCTCTAAAGAAGGATTTAATTTCGACTTGATGATTTTAATGGTATTCAGCAGCTTGCTGATACCTTCCAAGGCAAAATATTCTGCCTGTACAGGAATAATGACCGAATCGGCTGCCGTAAGAGCATTGACCGTTATCAGTCCCAACGAAGGAGAACAGTCTATCAGGATATAGTCAAACTCCTCTTTCAACGGAGCAAGCACTTCCTTCAAAATTCGTTCCCGATTCTTCAAGTTAAGCATTTCAATCTCAGCGCCTACCAGATTGATGTGCGATGAGATGACTTTCAAGGTGTCAATTTCGGTGTCATGAATGGCTTCGCGTACATTGGCACGATCAATAATGCATTCATAAATGGTACAGTCAGCCTGTTTAATGTCGACACCCAGTCCGGAAGAGGCATTTGCCTGCGGGTCGGCATCCACAACGAGCACTTTCTTTTCAAGGGTGGCCAATGAAGCAGCCAGATTAATCGTAGTCGTAGTCTTGCCTACACCACCCTTCTGATTTGCCATTGCAATAATTTTTCCCATATTTTCTATATTTATCGGCAGCGAAATAAGTGATTATTTCTGATAGTGCCTGCAAAAAGAAGGAAGAGATTGCCAAAACGGTTGATAAATTAGCCTTTTTGTTAATAACTCAAAGCCACCAGCCTTTGTTTTCCGATGCTCCCTCCTTTCCCCGAAGTGTCGGCAAATATACAGATTTATATTGGATTTTCTGTTTTTTTATTCTCCGGCTTGGAGAAGATTAAGAATTATTGAACAAAAAACCTCAACGACTCTCACCATAAAGCCGACACAAATTGCCAAATGAAATAGCCGCAAAGCACACATTTCACCACTGTACCCAGCAGAAAGCCCAACAAAGAACCCAATCCCGACTTCAAGGCCTCTCCCGTCTCACGTCCACCCAGCAATTCACCGACAACGGCTCCCAGGAAGGGGCCTAAGATAATCCCCCAAGGCATGAAAAACAAGCCGAGAATTGTACCGACCAGACAGCCCCGTTCTCCCCAACGGCTTCCACCGCTATATTTGGCTCCAAGCATGGGGACCACATAGTCAAGTACCTGAACGATGACTACCAAGACAAGCCACACCATCAGTTCGGTAGCTGTAAACTGCACCCGATCGGTAAAATGAAGCAGCAACATGCCCCCATAGGCCAACGGAGGCCCGGGCAAAGCCGGAAGAATACACCCCACCAGTCCAACCAACAAACAAAGAATACCCAAAACAATCAATAGAATATCGGCCATATTTCAGATGATTTCAACGGTTTACGTCGGCAAATATAAATATTTAATTGATATTTTCCTTTTCAAGAAGCTGATTCCAACGTAAAATACTACTTTTGTATGCTAAAAACTGACTTTATAAATAAAATGAATATGGAAAATCAAAGACCTTTAATATTAGTTTCGAACGACGACGGCATTGTCGCCAAAGGCATCAGTGAATTAATCAAATTCCTCCGTCCGCTGGGCGAAGTCGTAGTTATGGCACCCGACATACCCCGCTCGGGAGCAGCTTGTGCCCTGACCAGCAACAACCCCATCTACTACCAACTGCTCCGTAAGGACGTAGGCCTCACCGTCTACAAATGTTCAGGCACACCGACTGATTGTGTCAAGCTGGCATTTGATACCGTACTCGACCGCAAGCCCGACTTGGTGGTGGGCGGCATCAATCATGGAGACAATTCGGCTACCAATGTACACTATTCAGGCACCATGGGAGTCGTTATCGAAGGTTGCCTGAAAGGAGTACCCTCCATCGGTTTCTCCCTGTGCAGCCACAAACCGGATGCCGACTTTACTGCCGCCGGTCCTTACATCCGCGACATCGTCCATAAAGTATTGGAAAAAGGGCTTCCCCCGCTGACTTGTCTGAATGTGAACTTCCCGGATACCCAAGAACTCAAAGGAGTAAAAATCTGCCAACAAGCCCAAGGACAATGGATCAATGAATGGGAGAACTTCGCTCATCGCGGCGATAGTCATTACTATTGGCTTACCGGTGAGTTCCAAGACACCGATGCGGATAATGTCAAGAACGACCATTGGGCTTTGGCCAACGGCTATGTAGCCATTACCCCCACCACGGTAGATGTTACGGCTTACCAGCTAATTGACGAATTGAAAACTTGGTTTTAAACTCCATGAAGTACTACCTAATTGTCGGTGAAGCATCGGGCGATCTCCACGCTTCCCATCTGATGGCTGCCTTACGCCAAAAAGACCCACAAGCCGAATTCCGCTTCTTCGGAGGAGACCTGATGGCCGCCGTGGGTGGTACGTTGGTGAAACATTATCGGGAATTAGCCTACATGGGCTTTATTCCCGTTTTGCTCCACCTGCGCACCATCTTTGCCAACATGGCTTTTTGCAAGAAAGACATCACGACGTGGAAACCCGATGCACTGATATTGGTAGACTATCCCGGCTTCAACTTACAGATAGCCCGATTCATCCATGCCCGAACCCACATTCCGGTCTACTACTATATCTCTCCCAAGATATGGGCTTGGAAAGAATACCGCATTAAAAACATCAAACGCGATGTAGACCAACTATTCTCCATTCTTCCCTTCGAAGTCGACTTTTTCGAGAAGAAACACCGGTATCCCATTCACTACGTAGGCAACCCGACACTCGATGAAGTTTCTTCTTTCCTGGCTTCTTACACCGACACCCGGCAAACTTTCTTGCAAAAGAATGCTTTACCGGACAAACCTGTCATAGCCATCCTAGCAGGCAGCCGCAAGCAGGAAATCAAAGACAACCTGCCCGACATGCTCCAAGCCGTTTCCGCTTTTCCCGACTATCAGCCTGTAGTGGCAGGAGCTCCCGGCATCGCACCCGACTACTATCAACACTATACCCAAGGCCACCAGGTACCCATCGTGTTCGGACAGACCTATCCACTGTTGCAACACGCCACAGCCGCCTTGGTCACCTCAGGAACAGCGACTTTAGAAACCGCCCTTTTCCGTGTACCACAAGCCGTATGCTACTACACCCCAATGGGTAAAATGGCCGCTTTCCTGAAACGTCACCTTCTAAAAGTGAAATACATCTCCTTAGTCAACCTGATAGCCGGGCGCGAAGTGGTACGTGAGTTAGTGGCCGACACCATGACCGTCGACCAAATACACACCGAACTCAACCGCCTGCTTACCGATGCCTCCTACCGAGAAGACATGCAGAAAGGATACGACGAGGTTTATGTACGTTTGGGACAACCCGGGGCTCCGCTTCGGGCAGCACGGCTGATTTACTCTTTAGTCAAGGAAAAATAAGGAGAATAAAACAGATCTTGCATCCTGACAAGGTTTGTTTTGCCCTTTTACATTAAATGAGAGGAGTCATTTCATTTAAAGAAAACCACTGTTTCATTTAAAGTAATTGCATCCATCTTTTCACCAGCAACAACCTGCTAATATTCAGCAGCATACAGTGAAATATACAGGTTTCACGCGATTTTCTTTTGAAACACAAAAAAATACCTTATCTTCGCAGTTGCGAAACCGCCGTTTCCGAAATGGCTGTTTCGCAACTAAAAGAAGAAAGGACTAAAGATATGAGATTTTTTGACAGGACAAAAGAGATTGCCTCCTTGCGCGAGATTCACGAAATGGCCAAGGACAATGCCCAGTTTACGGTAGTAACAGGACGCCGCCGCATTGGCAAGACATCCCTCGTTTGGAAAGCATACGAGGACAAACCAATTCTCTATTTCTTCGTCGCTCGCAAAGCTGAAGGAGATTTGTGTGAAGACTACCGGCTTGAAATTGAAAACAAGCTGGGCATCCCGACAATGGGACGGGCAGAACGTTTCACCGACGTGTTCGAGTTCCTGATGAAACTCTCCGTGGAGCGTCCTCTCACGTTGTTCATTGACGAGTTCCAGGAATTCTTCCGCGTGAACAAGTCAGTGTACAGCGACATGCAGCGCATCTGGGACATGTATAGCCCCAAAGCCCGCATGAACTTGATTGTTTGCGGCTCCATCTATTCCATGATGACTAAGATTTTTAAGGACAAGAAGGAGCCGTTGTATAACCGACAGACGCGTTTTATGACCGTACGCTCGTTTAGTCCAACCGTGTTGAAAGAAATTCTTGCGGAGTATCATCCCGACCATACAGCAGAAGATCTGTTGGCCCTGTACTCCTTTACGGGAGGCGTGGCCAAGTATGTGCAGTTGCTTATGGATGCCGGAGCGACAACCAAGGAGAAGATGCTGAATCATATCGTTAAAGCCGACTCCATCTTTCTGGGAGAAGGAAAAGCTATCCTCATTGAAGAGTTTGGCAAGGACTACGGCATATATTTCTCGATTCTGTCAGCCATAGCGAGAGGAAAAAACTCCCGTTCGGAAATAGAAAGCGTGGTAGGTAGGGAAATCGGCGGTTATCTGACCAAATTGGAAAACGAATACGAAGTCATCACCAAGAAGCAACCCCTATTCGAGAAAAATTCCACCAAGAATGTCCGCTATACAATAGAGGATAACTTTTTCACCTTTTGGTTCCGCTTCATCTACAAGTACAGCTATATGCTGGAAATCGAAAACTACAATAGCGTAAAAACAATTATAAACCGGGACTACGAAACATTCAGCGGCCTGATGCTCGAACGTTATTTCAGGCGTGTGCTGATTGAACGTCAAGTCTATACACGCATTGGCGGATGGTGGGACCGCAAGGGCGAAAATGAAATTGACATCGTGGCCGAGAATGAACTGAACGATGAAGCCACGTTCTTCGAAGTGAAGCGTAAGGCTGGCAACATTAACATGGAGATACTGAAACAAAAAGCTGCCGCCTTCCTACGCACCACGGGCGAGTTCAAGGGATATGACATCGCTTACAGAGGACTGTCAATGGACGAGATGTAAGGATATTAAAACACTCCCCTTCCACGCAGTTTCCATTTTATAGTGCCATATAAGAAGAAACTTATAACTGAATCCTGTTTCCATTTACACAAAATTCTGGATAGTGTCAAAATTTTGGACAGTGTCATTTTATATCAACTTGCTTTCCACTCACCTCACTTTTGCCCCTAAAAAAACAATCCTAGGCGACAAAGGAATGTTACAAACAAAGTTCCCTCAGGTTGCAAACATTTAGCTCCTGTGTTTGCAACCTAAAATTAGACTTTCTTTTCTATGGACACTTAGCATTTCCTAAGATTATCATAAAATAGCAGATTATTTTAATTTCACACCATAAAGTTTCCAACCACCCTCTTCTATTAAATTAAATTGGGTGGTGTTTTTAGGCAATGCCGGAAATATTAATTTAAAACGAATTCCTTTTTGATTCAAATATGTTTTTCTAGGAGCACTTGCAATACCATCTGTTAATGTCAATTTGTATTTACGACCAGTATTATAACTAACAATATTCGTATTAGGATTTATATTTATCCAAGCTAAATGATTCAGATTCTCATACTCAAGCTCAATAACAGTCCGCGCAAAAGTTATCTCCACAGACAATATCCTCAAATCATTATTTGGAACATCTGTTGACATGACTGTAGGATTCGTTATATAAATATCTTCATCAAATGAAGAAAGCAATTCATCTTGCTGTTTGAAAGACGTATTTTTTATAGTATGTAATTCATCTTTTAATTTTCTAATTTCATCTTCTCGTCTCAATATTTCATCTTCACGTCTTAATATTCCATCTTCCTGATTTTTAATCACGCCTTCTTGTTCTATCACCTTTTGTTCAAGTTCTTCCTTTGCATTTTTCACATTCAAAAGTTTCTGCTTCAACAAATCTATTTCACCATCCTTACTTGACAATTGTAAATTTCGATCTTCAATAGTCGTTTGCAAATTAGAATTCGTTTCATTTAAAATAGCGACATTGTTACCCAAATCTAAAATTTGATTCTGCATATCATCTTTAACTTTCAAACCAACCATTGTACCAATGAAAATGATTATTAATAAAACAACAACTCCTCCAATCTGCTTTTTCCGCCTTAATGTTTTCTGATATAAACTTGTAACCTCTCTAAGTTTTTGCTCTATATCCTCTTTCTCTTTATTCAGATTCTTTATAACGCCTCTATAAGTTCGCAAAGAATTTGTATCGTAATCAGAATTTTTATAGATAAAAGTATACCCATATTTATAAGAAGCCTCTTCTATTTCTTTTTGATTATCAGTTATAGAGAAACTTTTTATTTCACCATCTGCTATACTATAATCGACTGGAGGTAAATGGAGTGAAACCAATTGTCCAATTTCTCCTCGAATAAATCTAGAAACTCTTTCTATTTCATTTACTTTATCTTTTAAACGCAAAACTTTCGATATTATATTCCCCTTACTCTCAAATCCAACGATTTCACCATTAACAACAAGATTAGTAAAACTATTTTCAAAAATGGAAAACAATGAAACAAAATCTGTATACATAATACCATTAACCATTATACAAATTCCTAAATACTGTGTAGATGGCAATGTATTTTCCAGTTTCCGCAAATAAATATAATACATCAACTCTTTTTCACGTCGAATGATTAGCTGAGTTTGCGCTTTAGATTTATCATAACAACCTTGAAAAATGGACTGAGTATAATCAGTTGGATATTGAGAATATCCGTCTCCTAAATCTCCAAATAAATAAACCGTAGCATTCATTCTTCCTTAAGCTTGAAAATAATTATTTTACGAGTATTATCAATAGTATACGAAGCTGCTCTATCAAGAACTTCATTACCCAATAACAATGGTGCAGAAGCATTTTCCGTAACAGTAGCACGTACATTTCGACAAATAATTTTATCTGCAATAATTAACTCCTTCAAATTAATCAAAGCATTATTTACAACACTACCATCTGCAATTATAGCCTGCACATTACCTAAAATATCCTCATTTTCCAGTAATCCTTTTTGATAGAGATAATTTGCTTCTGCAATAGAAATTAGCGTACTTGAGCAACCTGTATCAAACAACATATTTACCCCAATTCCATTTACCTTCACCGCAATACTTTTAACGCCTCCAACCTCTGTAAAAGGCACTACAATCTCTCCATTATTTCCGTTCATATTAGTCTGCATATCTTCCGATTCCAAATTTTCCACAGAATAATTTGTATCAATATAAATGCGCTTATGTTTACCTTGACAAGCACAAAGAAACAGCGAAATTGCCAATAAATATGTTTTACAAGATTTCATTCATCCATATTGTTAAGTTCATCCTTATTTTTTATAGTGCAATTACTGTTGCCACAATAAGAAGGATGACTATTATTATAGTAGTAAGAACAATAGCAATAAGCTTAAAAGATGATTCCTTATCCTTTGTATCAGCCAAACGCATTGAACAAGTTTCTGTAGTTGGCACAGGAACACTAACATAACGAGAAAGCTTTCTCAAAGGCTCTTGTATCTTAGTAATCGGTTCTTTAATCTCCGCAATAAGTTCTTTCACAGTCTGTCTTATTTCATATTCCTCACACTTCTTTTTCAAATGTTCAACAGTCCTTACAAGTTCTTCTTTTTCTGCACAAAGTTGTGAATTCTTTTGCTTTTCTTTTAGCAACTCTTCACTGATGTTTTTTATCCTAATATCTTTGCTTTCAATATCATTTCGTAATCTTTCCCTGACATCTTTAATCTCGGCATCTTTACTTTTAATAAACTTCTGTTGTGCCTCTTCCACATTCTTTTTCTCTTGCACTTCTCTCATTGCAGGATATTCATATGAAAAAGCTACTTTATTAGATTTCTTGATATAATCTTCTACAAGTACCTTATCATAATCACACCAATTGAATCGAATTAGTTTCTCGGATATTTTCATCCTAAGGGAATCAATATTTTGGAAATCTGATGCTTCAAAAGATAATTGTAGTAAGCTGCGAAACGACTTCTCAATTTCACGTATTTCTAAATCTTTCGTTTCAAAATCACTAACAATAAATCTAAGTTGATTATTCTCTTTCTTCAATAAACATCCAAGAACATACCGATTATAAATTATATCTAATAATTGATACATACCTATAAGATGAGAACAATATTGGTCTGTTCGTACTGAAATACCCCAATATGCCCCTCTTCTTCCTTCATAATCAGATACATTATTATATTTTAGATATGAATAGTAACAATAGTATTGACCATTTATTGTACGCACATCAACTAAAAATTTTGTTTCTTCCTTATTATTTTCTACATCATATAAGCTATTTAAATAGGTACTATCGTCATTCTTTCCCCATATTTTCTGACCTTTAGGTACACCATGTATAAAAAATTCTAAATCCATAAATATCAACCTTTAATTCGTTTAAGTATTATATTCCATAACTTGGCAGGATATTCTCTTGGTCCTTCTTGATAGGTAAGCCCTTGAGTTGATTCTGTAAAGTCTCCTGTTTGAAAGGGAACAAAATCGCATCGCCATTTCGTAAAGAAACTTGTTATTGGGTTAGTATTCCTAAACGGCTCAAAAATACCTGGATAATTGTTGCTAATATCCTTTTTTGCCTGAACAATATTTATATTACCCGGACTTCTAACAAAGTTAGTTTTATCTATTTTATTAAATACAAAAACTACATTATCACGTGAACGCATCCTTCTCCTTAATTGATGAATACGATTAACATAGTTTTTTCTATCTTCATCATTTTCCCAATCAGGCTCTATCATTATACACCATATTTTCCGATTATTACTATTAATTATAGTATTTACATAGTTAGGAAATTGAGCTTTAGGTTCTTTGGGATTAAAATCTTGAGTTCAACTTATAAATGCAACTTTTTGGGTGCGGATAATAAGCAATAAAAACATTTATTTTTCAGAGAG
>CALUOT010000053.1 GCA_944322355.1 uncultured Bacteroides sp.
CCTTGGTGGAAGCCTGCCGCCGGGCGATGGAGCACTGCAAGGCCAAGAATTATCCCATCGAGAAGCTGGCCATGCAGTATGCCGTGAGCAACCCGCGCATCGCCACGACGTTGTTCAGCACCACCAATCCGCAGAACGTGAGGAAGAACGTGGCGTTCATCGAAGAGCCGATGGACGAAGGGTTGGTACAGGAAGTACGTGAGATTATCGGCGACCAGATGCGGGTCAGCTGGGCCAATACATAAGGAGAGGAGGATTGGTATGAGGGATTATACGATTATCGACGCCCATGCCCACCTGTGGTTGCGGCAGGACACGGTGGTTAACGGCCTGCCCATCCGGACGCTGGAGAACGGACGCTCCCTGTTCATGGGCGAGGTGAGGCAGATGCTTCCGCCGTTCCTGGTGGACGGGGTGAACAGTGCCGAAGTTTTCCTCTCGAACATGGACTATGCGCAAGTGTCGGCAGCAGTCATCACGCAGGAGTTCATCGACGGGTGCCAGAACGACTACCTGGCCGATGTCGCCTCGCGCTATCCCGAGCGCTTCTTTGTGTGCGGCCTGTGCGAGTTCCGTCGGCCGGGCTATCTGGATGAGGCCCGTCGGTTGATAGCCGTCGGCTTCCGGGGCATCGCCATCCCGGCCCACCGCCTGCCGTTGGGTGCAGACCGCGTGTGGCTCAACAGCGAGGAGATGATTCAGCTGTTCAAGCTCATGGAGCAAGAAGGTGTCCTGCTCTCCATCACCCTGGCCGACGGCGATACCCAAACGGGCGAGCTGGAGGAAGTCATCCGGGAATGTCCCCGCCTGAAAGTGGCCATCGGCCATTTTGGCATGGTGACGCAGCCCCGCTGGCTGGAGCAAATCAAGCTGGCCCGTCACCCGAATGTATTCATCGAGTCGGGCGGCATCACGTGGCTCTTCAACGACGAGTTCTATCCCTTCCGGGGAGCCGTGCGAGCCATTCGGGAAGCGGCGGACTTGGTGGGCTTCGACAAGCTGATGTGGGGTTCGGACTATCCGCGCACCATCACCGCCATCACCTACCGCATGTCCTACGACTTCATCACGAAGTCACCCGAGCTGACCGAGGAGGAGAAGGCGCTTTTCCTTGGCGAGAATGCCCGCCGCTTGTACGGATTCGGCGACTTGCCCGTCCTGCCTTATATAAAGAATATGTCCGAATAGCATAAAGCAAACGTATCATGAAAAACAATCGATATCTACTCCCGCTGATACTGGTCTTCAGCCTGTTCTTCCTGTGGGCCATCAGCAGCAACCTGCTGCCTACCATGATCCGGCAGCTGATGAAGACGTGCGAGCTTAATACCTTCGAAGCCTCCTTTACGGAGACGGCCTATTGGTTGGCTTACTTCATCTTTCCCATCCCCATCGCCATGTTCATGAAGCGGTATAGCTACAAGGCGGGCATCGTCTTCGGCTTGTTGCTGGCGGCGGTGGGAGGCCTGCTCTTCTTCCCGGCGGCCATGTTAAAGGAATACTGGGCGTATCTGTGCATCTTCTTCATCATAGCGACCGGTATGTGTTTCCTGGAGACAGCGGCCAATCCTTATGTCACGGCGCTGGGCGATGCGGCAACGGCTCCCCGACGGTTGAACCTGGCGCAGTCGTTTAATGGGTTGGGTGCCTTCATCTCGGCCATGTTCCTGAGCAAGCTGGTGTTGAGCGGTACGCATTATACGCGGGAGACCCTGCCGACGGACTATCCCGGCGGATGGGAGGCTTACATTCAGATGGAGACGGATGCCATGAAGACACCCTATCTGGCACTGGCCTTGCTGCTCATCGTTATAGCCGTGGTGTTCCTGTGCTCCAAGCTGCCGAAGATTGGCGAGGAAGGACAGAAGAACCGGGAGGGAGAGAAGCTGATAGACTTCGGCGTGCTCCGGTGCTCCCATTTGCGTTGGGGTGTGATAGCCCAGTTCTTCTACAACGGAGGGCAGACGGCCATCAACAGTCTCTTCCTGGTGTACTGCTGTTCGTACGCCGGATTGTCGGAGGAGACCGCTACGACGTACTTCGGCCTGTACATGCTGATGTTCCTGCTGGGGCGTTGGATTGGGACCGGGCTGATGGTGCGCTTCCGTCCGCAAGACATGTTGTTGACCTATGCACTGGTCAACGTGGCGTTGTGTGTCGTGGTAATCGTTTGGGGTGGCCGGGTCGGACTGTATGCCATGCTGGGTATCTCGTTCTTCATGTCCATCATGTATCCCACGCAGTTCTCGCTGGCTCTGAAGGGACTGGGCGACCGGACCAAGAGCGGTTCGGCCTTTCTGGTGATGGCCATCGTGGGCAACGCCTGTCTGCCTCAGCTGACGGCCTACCTGATGCACGCCCATGAGGCACTGTATCATGTGGCTTACGTGGTGCCGTTGGTATGTTTCCTCTTCTGTGCTTACTACGGGTGGAGAGGTTATTGTGTGAAGTAAAAGACTTATGGATGATAGTGAATTGTAATGATGAAGCGTACTATTTTGTGCTTGATTTTGGTTTTAATTACTGTTCCTGTTTGGTTAGTTGCCCAGGAGGTAATTGGGGTTGAAAAGGTCATACCTTTTTCGAGTAGTGAAGTAACTTTGTTACCTTCATGGATAAAACATCGGGAAGAGTTGAATACAACGTATCTTCAATCGCTTGATCCAGACCGCCTGTTGCATAATTTTCGGGTTAATGCCGGACTACCGTCATCAGCCCGGCCTTTAGAAGGATGGGAAGCTCCTCACATTGGTCTGAGAGGGCATTTTGTGGGACATTATCTTTCTGCGATTTCTTGTTTGATAGAAAGATACCATGATGCTCGGTTGGTCAATACATTAAATTATATGGTGGAGGAGTTATATAAGTGTCAACAAGCTTTGGGGAATGGTTATCTTAGTGCATTCCCGGAGAAAGATTTTGAAACGCTGGAAACTAAATGCTCGGGAGTGTGGGCTCCTTATTACACCTATCACAAAATTATGCAGGGATTATTGGATGCCTATACTCGGGCAGGAAATAAGATTGCTTATGAAATGGTGGTTCGGATGGCTGATTATGTAGATAGGAGAATGTCAAGGTTGGATAGTCAGACTATTGAAAGAATACTTTATAGCGTGGGGGCTAATCCATCCAATGAGGCAGGAGCAATGAACGAAGTATTATATAAATTGTATAAGGTATCTCGTAATCCTCGGCATCTGGCTTTGGCTAAATTGTTTGATAGGAATTGGTTTTTGCTTCCGTTATCACAAAATAAAGATATTTTGTCCGGACTTCATGCCAACACTCATTTGGTGCTTGTCAATGGGTTTGCACAGGGTTATTCAATTACGAAAGAACCGACATATCGTGATGCAGCGATCAATTTCTGGGATATGTTGATACATAAACATGCTTATGTAAATGGTTCCAGTAGTGGTCCTCGTCCTAATGTGGTGACACGGACTTCGTTGTCTGCGGAACATTGGGGAGTACCAGGGCATCTGAGTAATACATTGACGAAAGAAATTGCAGAATCGTGTGTTTCGCATAACACACAAAAATTGACTTCGACGTTGTTTTCCTGGACGCTCGATCCCCAATATACTGAGGTCTATATGAATACTTTTTATAATTCTATCATGGCGTTGCAAAACGGCCGGACCGGAGCTTGTGTTTATCATTTGCCTTTAGGCTCTCCACGAGAGAAACTTTGGTTGAAAGAGAACGATTTTCGTTGTTGCAATGGTTCTACTCTGGAAGCCTTTGCATCGCTCAATAACGGAATCTATTACCATAATGATTCTTCTTTGTGGGTGAATCTTTATGTATCTTCGGAAGTAGAATGGGAGAAAAAAGGCATTTGTATCAGGCAGTCTGGCGATTTTCCTAAGAATGATACGGTTTGTTTTTCTGTGTCGACTTCGAGGCCTACGGAGTTTCAATTGAACCTGTTTATTCCTTCATGGGCCGAACATGTGGATATGCTAATCAATGGAGAAAAACTGCCGCTTAAGGCACTTCCTGGGACTTATGTGAATATTCATCGGACATGGAAGAGTGAGGATACGCTTCGTCTGATTTTCCATCCTCGGTTTTACATCAAGACGATGCCTGATGACGAGAATGTAATAGCTATTTTCTATGGTTCTTCTTTGCTGGCTTTTGAAGATGATTCAGAAGTTGTATTGAAAGGAAGTCATCAAGATATAATTAATAACTTACGTATAGAGAAAGAGGACGAACTGTGCTTTTCTTTATATAATCATGCACATACTTATACGCTGAGACCTTTATATAATATTGAAAACCAGAAGTACGGAGTGTATGCAACCATAAGAGATTTTTAATTGTCCGTTTTTACATAATAAAAAGACAAAGATATATGAAAGCAATTCAGATTACAGCCCCTCAGGAAATGAGGGTGGTCGAAGTGGAACGGCCGCAGTTGCACGAAGGTGAAGTGATGGTCAAGATGGCTTACGTGGGCTTCTGCGGTTCGGACTTGAATACGTACCTCGGGCGGAACCCGATGGTGAAGTTGCCTGTTATTCCCGGTCATGAAGTGGGAGCAGTGATAGAGGAGGTGGGTCCCGGCGTGCCTGGAGAACTTGCCAAAGGCATGAATGTGACGTTGAACCCTTATACCAACTGTGGAAAATGTGTTTCATGTTGCAATGGACGCGTCAATGCCTGCGAGCATAACGAGACCTTGGGCGTGCAGCGTAACGGGGTGATGTGCGAATATGCCGTCCTGCCGTGGACCAAGATTATCCCGACGGGCGACATTGCTCCTCGCGAGGCGGCTTTGATTGAGCCGATGAGTGTGGGCTTCCATGCCGTGTCACGTGGACAGGTGGTCGATAATGAGCGCGTTATGGTCATTGGTTGTGGCATGGTTGGTATGGGAGCCATTATCCGTGCTGCCCTGCGTGGTGCCACAGTGATAGCCGTCGACATTGACGATCATAAGTTGTCCTTGGCCCAGCGGATGGGGGCGACATTCGTCATTAACTCTGCCACGGAGAACGTCCACGAGCAGATGTGCCTCATCACCGACAGACAGGGAGCCGACGTTGTGATAGAAGCCGTGGGCAGTCCGGCTACGTACGTCATGGCGGTGGACGAGGTGAGCTTCACCGGGCGTGTGGTGTGCATCGGCTACGCCAAGAGCAATGTCGAGTTTCAGACCAAATACTTCGTACAGAAGGAACTGGATATTCGCGGTTCGCGCAATGCACTGCCTGCCGATTTTCGCTCTGTTATTCATTATATGCAAACTGAACTTTGTCCCACAAATGAATTCATCACCGAAGTCGTCCCCCCACGGGAAGCTGCCTCGGCTATGGCGCGATGGGCAGAACGCCCAGGTCGGGTCTTCCGTATTTTGGTGAAATTTTAAGTATTAATTGACTATAAAATAGGTATTGATGAATCTGCTTAAAGCTATAGGATTTTTGCTGATAATAGTTGTGTTGGGGGCATGTGGTACAGAGACATTAGAGGTTACTTCTCCCAATGGAGACGTGAAGGTGACGGTGGAGTCGGCTAGGGATACTTATGGAGAGGTCGTATTTTCTGTGGATTATAAAGGGGCGCGGGTTCTTTCCCGCTCTCCTTTGGGATTGGAAACAGACACTCGTAAGTGGGTGGGGAATTTGAAACTGAAAACTGCTTCTGAAGCGAAATTGTGGATAGATGATTATAAAATGGTAACAGGCAAACGTAGTCATTGTGTAAATAAGGCGTTTGAACGGGTTTATACGTTGGAAAATGAAAAGGGACAGACGTTAGATGTTACGTTCAGAGCATACAACGATGGAATTGCCTTTAAATACGGACTTCGTGAAGGGGCTGATCAAGAACGGGTTATAGATGAATATACCGTTTATACATTTCCAAAAGGTACAAAACGTTGGATGCAGGAATACGAGATGAGTTATGAACGCTTCTTTCCTTTGTCCATGAATGGTATGCTTGAAGAACGTCCGGAAGTGAATCGTTGGGGATATCCGGCACTGGCCGAATTGAGTGATTCAGTGTTTATACTGGTGACTGAAGCAAATATTCGGCGTGGACATTGCGGATCCTTATATAATGGGGAAAATCGTGATTGTTATCAGGTGTGTTTGGCCGATGACAAAATGGTTTGTGAAGGAGTGTGGGAGTCACCTTGGCGAGTACTTATTGTCGGTAGTTTGGCTGATGTGGTAGAATCTACTTTGGTGACGGATGTGTCTGATCCTTCAAAAGTAGAAGATACGTCATGGATCGAGCCGGGGTTGGTATCGTGGATATACTGGGCACACAATCATGGCTCTAATGATTATCGCTTGGTGAAGGAATACATAGATTTGGCTGTCCGTATGAAGTGGCCATATGATTTGATTGACGCCGAGTGGGACGGAATGAAAAATGGTGGTACTATAGAGGATGCGTTAGCCTATGCTGTGAAACAAGGAGTCAAACCTTTGATATGGTATAATTCTACTACCGGTTGGATAAAAGGGCCGGGACCTCGCTATCGATTAAATAAGAAAGAAAATCGGGAAAAGGAATACCATTGGATGAAAGACAAAGGTGTTGTTGGAGTCAAAATTGACTTCTTTGCGGGAGATAGTGTATCTACTATGGATTATTGCATTGATTTGTTAGAAGATGCAGCAAAATTTAGGTTGATGGTAAATTTTCATGGTGCGACTGTACCGCGCGGATGGCAGCGTACTTATCCACATTTGATGTCAGTGGAAGGAGTTTATGGTGCTGAATGGTATAATAATAATGCTACGTTAACTAACCGTGCTGCCACTCATAATGCCACTTTACCTTTTACACGAAACGTAATCGGTTCAATGGATTATACACCGGGCACATTCACCGATTCGCAACATCCTCATATCACATCACATGGACATGAGTTGGCTTTACCAATACTTTTCGAGTCGGGTTGGCAGCATATGCCCGATTGTCCTTCTACCTACGATACCTTGCCGGAAGCTGTAAGGCAACTTTTGTCCGGTCTTCCAACGGCTTGGGATGATACGAAACTGCTAACCGGTTATCCTGGCGTAGAGGTGGTTATAGCACGTCGTAAGGGAGATACATGGTATATTGCCGGCATTAACGGCACAGATGAGCCTAGAAAACTCATTGCTCCTTTAAAGAGGCTTCGTGTGGATGGCTGTCGGATATCTTTGTTTAAAGATGGGGCTGATGATCGTAGTTTCAGTATCGTGGAGGATCTTTCATTGGCTGAAGGTACAAATTCTCTGGAAATAGAATGTCTGCCACGTGGAGGTTTTGTGGCCGTGATACAACCGTAAATGAATATTAGTTTATACGTTAAAAGATAATGATTAAAATGAAACAGTTCTTTTTAGGCCTTATGGCTCTGGCTCTCTGCGCAGGGGTAAATGCGCAAATCACCGAGCGACCCCGCCCGGCTGAGTGGAAACAACTGGTACGCGGCGCCCGCTTCATGGACCGCTTCCTGCCCATGCCCGACGGCAGGCAAGAACACGGTATCTGGGGCACGGACAGCGTACAGAACCGTTACGTCGACAACGGCATCGAGCTGCCCGACGTGTCCTTCTGGGGCGGCAACATCCTTCAGACCCCTGACGGGAAATACCACCTCTACGTCTGCGGCTGGCCTGAAAGCTCGCCTAAGGGACACATGTTTTGGTCGAACTCCACCGTGTTCCATGCCGTGAGCGACCGTCTGACGGGACCCTTCCGCATCTGCAACTCCGTCGGCAAAGGCCACAATCCGGAAGCTTTCCGTCTGGACGATGGACGGGTAGTTGTCTACGTCATCGACGGCTATTACATCGCTGATGCTGAGGATAGCCCTGTGTGGACATATCAGAAGTTCGACTTCGATCCGCGTGGCCGGAAGATTATCGAAGGCCTGTCCAACCTGACCTTTGCCCGTCGGCAAGATGGTTCGCGCCTGATGGTATGTCGGGGAGGCGGTGTATGGGTAAGCCGCGATGGTCTGTCCCCGTATCGGCAACTGACCGACGAGCGGGTATATCCGCCGGTGGAGGGTCGATTCGAAGACCCGGTAATCTGGCGCGACAGTCTTCAGTACCATTTGATTGTGAACGACTGGCTGGGGCGCATCGCCTTCTACCAGCGCTCGAAGGACGGTCTCCACTGGGTGACGGAGCAGGGCGAGGCCTATGTGCCCGGCGTTTCCTTCCATCGCGACGGCGAAGTGGAGCATTGGTTCAAGTACGAGCGTCCGAAGGTATTCCAAGACCGCGAGGGGCGTGCCGTGCAGATGAACTTTGCTGTAATTGACACCATCAAGTGGGACGACCTGCCCGGCGACCGTCATTCGTCGAAGAACATCTGTATCCCGTTGAACAAGGGCCTGCTCCTGTCCGTCCTCAATGAAAAGCCCATTACGCCTTCCACTAAGCGGATTGAGGTACGCATCCAGGCCGAGACCGGTTTCCATCCGCTGACCGACGTCGATGTCGAGTCGCTCCGTTTCGGTTCGTATACAGAAGTGAACTTCGGCCGTGGCAGCAAGCCTTTGCGGAGTCGGGCCGACGGCGAGGACTTGATAGTTACTTTCTCAGGCAAAGGCAGTGGCATCACTGCTGACGAGTTTGCCCCGAAGCTGATAGGCCGCACGACAGGTGGTGATTTGCTTTATGGTTATGCCCGTTTGCCGTATGTCGATTACAAGCCGGCGTTGCTTTCGGCCTGTCGTCCCTGGTACGATGCGGAGAAGAAGGCATTGTGCGTGAAGGTGGAAAACTTCGGCCTTTCGGCATCACGTCCTTCGGAAGTGGAAGTGCGTGTAGGCGACGCTACCTTGGCTACCGGTGAGATTCCTGCCCTGGCTCCTTACGGCGAGACAGATTTGAGTTTGAATCCGTTGTCTGCTGTATCGGCCGGAGCAGTCACGTATGAAGTCATTATCCGTTGTGAGGGAGTAGAGGTGGAGCGCATCATTTTTCAGCCGGAGAAAGGCAAGTAATGAAGGTTCGTGAAGTAGCTGCTTATGGAGCTTTCTTTGGATATTCAAACATATTTTTACTCTCTCAAACTCAAAGTGTTAATATGACAATTTGTGGGTATAAATGCTAATTTGTCAGTCTTTGCCGTTAAGCCCTGTTAAGCCCCAAAATTCCTTTGTTAAAAGAGGACAAAAAACTATGACAAGATGAATAAGTGAATGTTTTTTGTCGTTATTTTAACGTCGTAAAGTTAAAAATAAACCGAATATTAACATTTAAAAGAGATAAGAGTTATGAAACGGACAACAAAAATGGTAATGGGAGTGACCGCTGGTGTTCTCCTGAGTTCCGCTATAGGAGGCTTTACTGCCTACAAGTTATTGGAAAGACAGCAAGTGGGAGCCGCTTCGTTCAATGAATTGTTCCAACCCAATCCGGATAATATGCGATTGGCTGCTTTTAGTGCAGCTCCTGGTCAGTTGGTGGATTTGACGCAAGCCGCTGAGAGTTCGGTGCATGCTGTGGTGCATATTCGTGCTACGGAATTAAGTAAAACCAAGACCGTATACGCGCCAGATATTTTCGACTTCTTTTTTGGAGATGGTCGTGGACGCCAGCAACAGGTGCAGACACAGCCTCGTGTAGGCTTCGGTTCGGGAGTCATCATTTCGAAGGACGGTTATATTGTGACCAATAATCACGTGGTAGAAAATGTGGACGAGATTACTGTGAAGCTGAATGATGATCGTGAATTGAAAGGACGTATCATTGGTACCGACCCTTCTACGGACTTGGCTTTGCTGAAGATAGAAGGAGATGATTTCCCGACAATACCTATCGGTGATTCCGATAACTTGAAGGTGGGTGAATGGGTATTGGCCGTAGGTAATCCGTTTAATCTGAATTCAACGGTGACAGCCGGTATCGTGAGTGCCAAGGCACGTTCTATCGGTACGACGGCGGCTAATGGTCAGGCTGCTAACATCCAGTCGTTCATTCAGACCGATGCAGCCATCAATTCTGGTAATAGTGGTGGTGCCTTGGTGAACGCCAAAGGTGAGTTGGTAGGAATCAATGCCATGCTTTATTCTCCGACAGGAGCTTATTCCGGCTACGGTTTTGCCATTCCGACGAGCATTATGACTAAGGTAGTATCTGACTTGAAGCAATATGGTGCGGTACAACGCGCTATGTTGGGTATCACTTGCACCGATTTGAATGTAGGTTTGATGGTGGACGAAAGCGATCCGCAAGTGAAAGCCATCAAGGATAAAGCTGAAGAGTTGGGCTTGAAAGAAGGTATCTGGGTACGCGAAGTACAGGAAGGCGGTTCTTCTGCCGGTATTTTGAAGGAGGATGATATTATCACGGCTATGGAAGGCAAGAAGATTCATCGCTTCTCTGATATGCAGGAAGAATTGGCTAAGCATCGTCCGGGCGATAAGGTAACGGTTACGGTAATGCGTGACGGCAAAGAGAAAGAATTTACTATTACTTTGAAGAATGCTCAGGGTAATACGAAGGTTGTAAAAGATGCAGGTATGGAAATCCTCGGTGCTGCTTTTAAGCCGATTGATGCCGATTTACGTCGCCAGTTGAACTTGGGCTACGGTTTGCAAGTGACAGGAGTTAGTGGTGGTAAGATGGGAGAAGCCGGTATTCGTAAAGGCTTTATCATCTTGAAGGCCAATGGTCAGCCGATGAAAGAGGTGGAAGATTTGGAACGAGTGATGAAAGCTGCTACTCAAACGCCTGAACAAACTTTGTTCATCAGCGGTATGTTCCCCTCTGGTAAGCGTGCAAGCTATGCAGTAGATTTAAGTCAGGAATAACATATTTTAGGGTGAAAAGATTGTAAGGAAGTAAAATGCAATGAAAAAGAGTGTCGGCAAGTGGCTTGTCGGCACTCTTTTTGTAAGATACTCTTTGATTTAATCAAAAGAATAAAAAAACGGGGGCAGAATGATGACAGAACCAAAAAAATGTTGTAATTTTGTCCACTCAATATGTTTTTGAAGGATGAGACAGCTAAAAATTACCAAAAGTATCACTAACAGAGAGAGCGCTTCTCTTGACAAGTATCTACAAGAAATCGGACGTGAGGACTTGATTACTGTTGAGGAAGAGGTAGAACTCGCTCAACGCATCCGCAAGGGTGACCGTGTTGCATTGGAGAAACTGACACGTGCGAATCTTCGTTTTGTCGTATCTGTAGCCAAACAGTATCAGAATCAAGGTTTGAGTTTACCGGACTTAATTAATGAAGGTAATCTGGGTTTGATAAAAGCGGCAGAGAAGTTTGACGAAACACGTGGATTTAAGTTTATCAGTTATGCAGTGTGGTGGATACGTCAGTCCATTTTGCAAGCATTGGCCGAACAGTCGCGTATCGTACGTCTTCCTTTGAACCAGGTAGGGTCGCTGAATAAGATTAGCAAAGCCTTCTCTAAGTTCGAACAGGAGAACGAACGTCGTCCATCGCCCGAGGAACTTGCCGATGAACTGGAAATCCCTGTTGACAAAATCTCGGATACGCTGAAGGTGTCGGGCCGTCATATTTCGGTGGATGCACCTTTTGTAGAGGGAGAAGACAACAGCTTGCTGGATGTATTGGTGAACGATGATTCGCCTATGGCTGATCGCTCGTTAGTGAACGAGTCTCTTGCGAGGGAAATTGATAGAGCACTTTCTACGCTGACCGAGCGCGAAAAGGAAATCATTCAGATGTTCTTTGGCATCGGACAACAGGAAATGACCCTGGAAGAAATCGGCGACAAATTCGGTTTGACCCGTGAACGTGTACGCCAGATTAAGGAAAAAGCAATTAGAAGATTAAGACAAAGTAATCGTAGTAAGTTGCTCAAATCTTACTTGGGATGAGTAAGAATATCGTTTCCGACATTTGAAAGAATTTAAAAACCGGTGTTACCTTGTAGGTACGCCGGTTTTTTTTGTTACCTTTGCCCCAGCTCTGTCAGTTTGAATAGGTTGGACAGAGTATTTACAACCCTATTAAAATAATTTGAGTGGATGATGAAGTACGTTCGTATGCTTTTGGCCGTGGTTGTTACCTTCGTGGTGTGCTCGGCGTTTACGATGAAAAAAGGAGGCGATAAGCCCGTGTATGTGTTTGGAGTAGCCGCTTCGTTCAACGATACGGTAGTATATTATACTTCGGTTCAGTTGGTGGACAGCGTGGTGTTGGATAAGCATGGCTTTCTGCCTCAACGTGAGCTTTATGCCTATCAGCTGAAGAATTATGTGGAATACGAGCAGCATAAGCCCAACTATACCTGCATGATTTATTTTTCGGAAAACAAATCGAAGCTCGAGCGAGAGGCTACCAAGGTAGTGGGCAAGTATCAGAAGAATAATATGTCTATGCAACTCTTGAAGAAAGAAGAATTTTCATTTAAGAAACCTGAAGAATAAAAGTAACACTATGAAGAAATTGTTTGGATATGGGTTGGCATGTCTGCTGTGTCTTTTGGCTGTGACAGCCTGTTCGGAAGACGACCCGATACCTTCGGCTACGGTCGAACGGACAGTATTGGTGTATATTGCCGGTGATAATAATTTGTCTCGTTTCGCTTTGGCGGATTTGGAGGAAATGAGGGAAGGCATGCAAAACACCAATGGTGAGTTGCGTCTGATGGTATATATCGATACCGGTTCTGCTCAATTGATCGAGTTGAAAAAGGAAAACGGCAATGTCGTAGAGAATATAGTCCGTGAATACGGTGATCGTAATTCAGCGGGAGTAGAGGAAACACGCGAGGTTTTCGAAGATGTTTTCTCCAATCCAGACTTTTCTGCCAATAGCTATGGCTTGATTTATTGGTCGCATGCGGATGGATGGGCACCCTACGGATCGCGAATTACGACACGTTGGGTAGGACAGGACACCGGAGACGGGGATAACCGAATGAACATCTCGGAGTTGGTTTCTGTGTTGGACAATGCTCCTCACTTCAGTTTCATTATGTTTGATGCTTGCTTTATGTCATCAGTTGAAGTGGCTTACGAGTTGCGTAATCATACCGATTATTATATCGGATCGCCAACGGAGAATCCCGGACCGGGTGCTCCCTACGAATTGATTACTCCGCTGATGGCTGGTAGTAATGCCGCTGTGGAAATGGCTACGGCTTATTTTAATTCCTACAATGAGATATATAACGGAGGTATCGGCATCTCCAATAGTAATTGGACAGGAGGAACTTCGATTTGTGTCATTCAGACATCAGCTTTGGAGCAGCTGGCATCGGTAACAGCTCAGGTATTACCTGAAACTACAGCTGACAATGAAGCATTGCGTAGCTCTGTTTTTGATTATGACCAACGCAGAGAAAGCAGCAGTAGCTATATCGGCTATTACGATTTCAAAGAGTTAATGCAACAACTCGTTACGGATGAAACTTCGTTGGATGTATGGGAACAGGCTTTCGAGGAGTCGATAGCATATTGGAGTACAACCGCGATGAATTACTCGCAAGTTGTCGGTATGTTCTCCATGGAGGACGCCAACGGCATCACGCATTATATTCCCGGTAGCAATACCACGAATGCTGAGGCTTACAAGTCCACTTCGTGGTATCAGGATGCAGGCCTCTCTCGTTTGGGTTGGTAATCTGTTACACTCCTCTCTGTGCTATAAAAAGACGTTTTTATGGACAGGGAGGAGTTTTTGTATCGTTCAGTCTCCTACGTTCAGTTTCCGGACAGTTTTCCGACATCGTTCCAATTCCTTCTCGCTCAGTGTCGGATGCGTTTTCGTTCCTCCCCGCTCTATGGTTTTCACGATGCGGAAACCGCTCCATTTCAGGATTTCCCGTAGGGCTTTCACCGTGCCATGCGATTGGCCGAACCATCGGTTGAAAGGTCACGGGGTGGTACAAGTGCTGACGATGAGGGCTTTCTTGCCCTTATGTAGGGGGCGGGGAAAGCCTTTCGGGCTTTCTCCCATGAGGCCGTAGACCATGCGGTCGAACATCACCTTCAGGGTGCCCGGCATGTTTCCCCAGTAGCAAGGCGAGCCGATGAGCAAAGCATCGGATTCGGTGAGCAGTTGCAGCACACGTTGTGCGTCGTCCGGAGGCAGGACGCATTGCAAGCGGGTGCGACAGGTCATGCACCCCGTGCAAGGTTGTATGTTCAGCCGGTTGGTCTTGATGCATTCGGTTTCCATGCCCAGCCTCCGGGCTTCCTTTTCCATGACTTCCAGCATACGGGCAATGTGGCCGTTGGGTCGGGGGCTGGCGTTCAGTATCAGGAGTTTCATATCCTTTTTTCCGGCAAAGGTAGTGAAAGATGGGCATATAAGCAAGATAGTCACTTTGCTTTATGATTGAACGATAATTTAGTCAAAAAGATAGTAGATAGGCGATTTCTGTAACGGACTTGTTTTCCGGAAAGCTTCAAATAGAGATGAAATGAGGTTCAAAATAGGCTTTATCCGGCCTTACATAGTTTGTTCCTCTGCCTAACATTGCTTGTTTTACATCCTCACATTGCTTGTTGTGAATCGAAAGGTCGTATGTTATTCAGGTAAAAGCTGAATATTCATACGTTAATCATTCGTTTTACGTCCGAAACTTTTATTTTTCACCTTTGCATCCTGCTTTCAGAGGCTTCCCAGCCTTCTATTTCCGTCCGGATGAGAAGCCCTGAAATGTTAATTTTTGGCTTATCTTCCTGTCAATGAGGATGAAAGGCGTTTCTTCGCTCCTTTCTTTTTCACCGGCCTCTCCTTCGGTCCGAAAGAAGCGATTCTCAGCAGTTTCCGCAGTCAAAGTGTCACTTTGTAAAGTAAGCAAGCACTACTTCCTGCCCTTCGGCATAGCGGCACAGGAGGTCGCGAGTCATTTCGGCAGCAGTGCGCAAGCGGGTTTCATCGTCATCGTATCCGTTGATAAGAGCCAGGATGTGGCGGGTGCCGAGGTCCATCTTGGTACGTTCGTGGTCGCTGGTCGGAGTGCCGATGCCTCCTTGCGCGTCCCGAAACACGGGTAATCCTTCGATGTTCAGCACGCCCCGGCCTATTCCTTCAAAGGGCTCTCCGGCTTGTCCGACCCCAAGGCATAGTTTATTCCCTTGAATTTTGTCCGCATCAAATCCGCCGATGGAGTAACCTGTACGCAGGGAAACCAGGTTGATGAGGTCTACCAGCGTGTCGATGCGATACAGTTCCAACCCGCGTAGCAACCTCCGGCGCAGGGCTTCGGCTGAGGGTCGATAGCGGCTGGGATCCTTGCCTAAGCGACGGTAAGCCTCGCGTGTGGCGGCAATGACGGGTTGCAGTTTGATGCTATCGGCCGTTTCCGTGGCACGCAGTTCCTGGGTGAATGCATCGATTTCCTGCCAAAGTCCCTCGCAGAAAGGAGTGTTAGTAACTTCGGCATAGACAGCCGCCCCGCGATATTCGGGACAACGGTCGGTCAGTTCTTGGGATAGGGTTATTTGAAACATGGTGATAAGGGGTTTTATATTACGCAATGTAGTTGTTTTTTTTGTTTTCATTACTTATCATGATACCTGTCAGCATTCTGCCGGACTTGATGCCCAGCCGGCGGGCGGAGAAGAGTTCTTCGTGTCGGGTGTAAGTGCAGAGGCCGCATGATTCTATCTGCGAATCCAATAGTCCGAAGCTGCGCAAGGCCAGGATGTTGGCAAGGGGTAAATCTATTTGATGCTTACCGGTTAAGGGGTTGTAGTAGGCTATGTCCTGCATGGGGAAGCCTGCCTGATAAAAAGCATCGAATACTTCATCTCCCACTTCGAAAGCATCGCGTGAGATGCCGGGGCCGATGGCAGCTAACAGGTCGTCGGCTTCGGTTCCATAGAGGGTATGCATCTGCTCTAAGGTACGAAAGACGATGTGGGCTACCGTACCTCGCCAACCGGCATGAATAGCAGCTATGGCACGGTGGGTCCGGTCATATAATAAAACAGGTATGCAGTCGGCAGTAGAGATGCAGAGACATACGCCGGGACGGTCGGTGATTAAAGCATCAATGCCTTGCAACCTTGCATGACGTTCATCGGGCGTGGTGGACAAGTAACTTTCGTCAATGGCGAGCACCGCCGTACCGTGTGTTTGATAAGGAATGATGAGTTCCCCGGGACGTTGGGGAAGGGAGTTGAGTAAGATTTCTTGGTTACGGATGACGCATTGCGGGTCGTCGCCCGTATAAGGGGTGCAGTTCATCGAGGCATACGCACCTGTACTGACACCGCCTTGACGGGTGGTGCTAAAGGCGCAGATTTCGAGGCAGTGGTGCATGTAGCGCAACAAGCGGAGGCCTTTATACCATTCGTTCTCTGCCCTGAAGACTTTGTGGTCCATGTATAATCCTTTGTAATACTTCACCACCCAGCCCGTGTGGTGCATACCATTGCGCTGAGCTACCCGTTCGGAGGGCAGGTTGGTGTCGCGTATGAGGGAGTAAACGGCAGAGAAGCCCAAGACACTGAAGGCATATTCCTTGCAGGCGCGGGCAGCTTCGGTGGCATATCCTTGGTGCCAATAGGCCCGACGGAGCAGGTAGCCCACTTCGGGCACGAGGCCATCCCGGTAGCTTTGGAGGGTGATGCCACACTGCCCGATGAGAGTCCCGCTGCTTTTCTCCACTACAGCCCACAGGCCAAAACCGTCCTCACGGTAGCGACGGAACTGCTTGTCCAGCCACTCCTGCACCTCGTGGCGACTGAAAGGACCTTCGTAGGCATACATCACCTCAGGGTCTTGCAGCAGCAGGCAGGCATCCTCGAAGTCTTCCTGTCGAAGTTCGCGCAACAGGAGTCGTTCGGTTTCCAAGATTGTTTTCATCGATTATTTGTCTTCTTCCCAGTCCTCGTCTTCGTACTCGAAGTCTTCCAGGTCTTCTATATCGTCTTCATCCACGTATTCCACGGTAAGGTCTTCGTCGGCACCTTCGGCACGGAGTTCTTCTTGCAGGTGGCTCAGGTCCTTGGGACGATGGGCGATGCTTTCGACATGTCCTTCCAGGCGGTTGCTTTCTTTGTTCAGCTCTGTCCAAAGAATATCTTTCAGTACGTCGATGCCCAACCCCGTAACGGAAGATATGAATACATGCGGAATGCCTTCGGGCAAGGTCGGTTCAATCTCGTCCATCAGTTCTTGGTCCAGCATGTCACACTTGGTGACGGCCAGTACGCGTTGCTTATCCAGCATTTCAGGGTTGAACGTACGGAGTTCGTTGAGCAGGATTTCATATTCGCGGGCAATGTCGTCTGCATCGGCAGGCACCATGAACAGCAGCAGCGAGTTGCGTTCGATGTGTCGCAGGAAGCGCAGGCCCAGTCCCTTGCCCTGGCTGGCCCCTTCGATGATACCGGGAATGTCCGCCATGACAAACGACTTGTTGTCTCGGTAGGACACAATGCCCAGGTTGGGTTCCAGCGTGGTGAACGGATAGTTGGCTATCTTCGGTTTGGCAGCGGATACGGCAGAGAGAAGCGTAGATTTACCCGCGTTGGGGAAGCCCACCAGACCGACGTCGGCCAGTAGTTTCAGTTCCAGAATGACCATCATCTCCTGCATCGGTTCGCCGGGTTGGGCATAGCGCGGTGCTTGGTTGGTGGCCGTGCGGAAGTGCCAGTTGCCCAGTCCTCCGCGGCCTCCCTTCAGCAGGATAACCTCCTGCCCGTGTTCGGTGATGTCACACAGGTATTCGCCCGTTTCGGCATTGTAGGCTACCGTGCCGCAGGGCACTTCTATCACCTTGTCCTCGCCATCCTTGCCGAAGCTGCGGTTCCTTGAGCCGCTCTCGCCGTGGCCTGCCATCACGTGCCGTTCGTAGCGCAGGTGCAGCAGCGTCCAGTAGTTGCGGTTTCCGCGCAGGATGACGTTCCCGCCCCGTCCGCCGTCTCCGCCATCCGGACCGCCCTTGGGCACGTACTTGGCCCGGCGCATGTGTGTGGAACCCCGTCCGCCCTTGCCCGAGCGGCAATATATTTTCACGTAGTCTACAAAGTTCGATTCTGCCATAACAGTCTGTTTTTTAATGATGCGGGTGCAAAGATACGAATAATTCTCCGATGTGGAAATACCTACCCGACAGGCTTGCATACGTCAGAAGGATGTATTATCTTTGCTTCATGATTTATCATCAAGTTACTTGATGACTACCATCCTGTTACTTGATTCCTATCATCCAGTTACTTGATGCTTTACATCCTGTAGCTTGATGTCATGACAAGGGGCTAAGCGGGCGGGGCAGGGTGTCGTATCCGGTACGGCCAAGTGTAGTACTTGATGAGGATAAGTGTGTAACTGAATAAGAATAAGCGTATGTATTACAAGAAACAGAAGCAGAAGGGAAAGTGGTATCCGCGCTCGTTCACCGTGGGTACGTATGGCACGAAGGAGGTGGCCGAGCGGCTGGCACGCATGTCGACGGTGAGCGTGGGCGACACCTACGCCGTGCTGTTAGGGCTGGGTGAGGTGCTGGGCGACCTGATGGAGACGGGCAATTCGGTGAAGCTCGAAGGGCTGGGTACGTTCTACCTGGCGGGTAAGGCCAACGGGCGCGGCGTGGACACGCCCGAGGAGGTCGGTCCGGAGCAGTTTGTGGAGGTGCGTGTGCGTTTCATCCCCGAATACCGGCGCGCGCAGAACAACCGGGTGACGCGCCGCACCATCGTGCCCGGGCAGGTGGAGTGGATTGAAATGGAAGGGGTGAAGAAATGACGTTTCACTTAAAATATCAACGGATGATGAAAACTATTTTGATAGTTTGCCTGGCACTTTGCTGCAACCTTTGCCGAGCGCAGGGGCAGGCGGAGGTTTGCATCGTGGGGACGAAGCACGATCCCTGCCCGTACTTCAACAGCGACAGCGTGTATGCCATCCTGTCGCGGGTACAGCCCGACGTGGTGCTGATAGAGCTGGATTCTTCTTTCTTCGACCGGGATTTCCGTTTCGACCTGGAGAAGTATCCCGACCTCTTGTCGACCAACGAGAACATTGGCGCGTACCGCTACCAGCAGGAGCACGGCGTGGCGTTGCGTCCTTTCGATATTACGGGCCGGAACGAGTGGTATCGGGAGCATCGGTACTTCGCGCGGCAGGACAGTATGTGGCGCGATGCGCTGGCCTTGCATCGGGCGGGCAAGCTGAGTCGGAAAGACCGGGAAGACATGGAGCTGATTCTCCAGGTGATGAATTATAGTGACATGAAATTCGCTTCGCCCAGGGACATGAATTCGAGCATGACGATGGGCTATCTGTCACTCCGCGAGTATATACTTTATCAGAAGTTGATGTCTATCGTGGAGAGCGAGGAGGCACTCAACCATTGGCGGGGCTTTGTACGCCGGTGGTCGGGGCGTTGGTATGAACGCAACGAGGTGATGGCGGCCAACATCCGGCGGACGGCTCGGGCTTTTCTGGGCAAACGCCTGTTGGTGCTTGTCGGCCTGGAGCACAAACCGGGGCTTCTGAAATTGCTGGCTGAAGACGGCGAACTGGTGCTGAAGGAGTATTGGGAGTATTAATATTCAGTCCTACCTCAGCAGAGCGGGTGGCTTGTGCCGGATAGGACTGATGATTCAATCTCCGCGGGTGATGAACGAAAGGTTAGCGGGCGGGAGTCTGGATGCGCTGGTAGCCATACACCGCCAGGTCGCCCAGTTCCTCTTCGATGCGGAGCAGTTGGTTGTACTTGGCCATGCGGTCCGAACGGCTCAGCGAGCCTGTCTTAATCTGACCGCTGTTGGTGGCCACGGCAATGTCGGCGATGGTGGCGTCTTCCGTCTCGCCCGAACGGTGGGAGGTGACGGTGGTGTAGCCGTGGCGGTGAGCCATCTCGATGGCGTCCAGCGTCTCGCTCAGTGAGCCGATTTGATTCACCTTGATGAGGATGGAGTTGGCGCAGCCCATCTCGATGCCTTTGCGCAGGAATTGGACGTT
>CALUOT010000054.1 GCA_944322355.1 uncultured Bacteroides sp.
GGAACTTCTCGTTGAAGTAGGTGATGGAGAACGAATGTTTCAGCGGATAGCCGATTAAACCGTATTTGTCCATGATGTCTGTTATTTATTAGCTGAAATTACTTAGTTGCCATATACAGTGTACAGAGGCCGAACGTCAGCCGGCGGAAGCTGACTTGCGAAAAGCCGGCACGGCGGATGCTTTCCTGCATCACTTCGCCCTGCGGGAAGGCGCGGATGCTCTCCGGCAGGTAGGTGTAGGCGCTGTCGTCGTGCGAGATGGTGCGCCCCATGACGGGCATGGCCACTTGGGAATAGAGGGCGAACAGCTGCTTCATGGGGAACCGGGTAGGGGTGGAAAGCTCCAGAATGATCAGGTGACCACCCGGACGGAGCACACGGCACATCTCCCGGAGTCCGCGGTCCAGATGTTCGAAGTTGCGCACGCCGAAGGCTACGGTGACGGCATCGAACGAGGCATCGGGGAACGAGAGCGCCTCGCAGTCCTCCCGTTGAAAGTCGATACGGGCAGCCAGCCCCGCCTGTTCCACCTTACGGCGCCCCACCTGCATCATGCCTTCGGACAGGTCGATGCCCGTGAGCGAGGCGGATGGCAGCATCCGGCAGGCCAGTATGGCAAAGTCGCCCGTGCCCGTGGCCACGTCCAGCACCAGCCCGGGGCGGAAAGGACGCAGCCAGCGGATGGCACGGCGGCGCCACATGCGGTCGATGCCGAGCGACATGAGGTGGTTCAGCCGGTCGTACGACGGGGCGATATGGTCGAACATCCGTTCCACTTGTTCCGCCTTCTTGCCGTTCTGCCCGTAGGGCTTGACTTTCTCTTGGGGGTAGTCCATATCCTATTCCTTTTTGTTTACAAATAAAACACCGCCGGGATGATGTGACATCAGACCGGCTTTGATGTAGGAACAAACCGGCTTTGTTGTGACATCAAACCGGCTTTGTTGTCCGAAGCTCCCAAATCGGCACTACAGATACTTCTGAAGGGGGTAAGGGAGCTTCGCGGGCGGATTTTAGCTGTTCAGATAATTCGTTACATTCCGCTCGATGCGCGTGGCGATGTTCTCGGTGTCCTGCGGCACGAACTTCTCGCCTGTGATGTGCTCGTAGAGCTCCACGTAGCGGTCGCTGATGCTGCGCACGATGTCGTCCGTCATCTCGGGCACCTGCTGTCCTTCCTTGCCTTGGAAGCCGTTCTCCATCAGCCATTCGCGAACGAATTCCTTCGAGAGCTGGCGTTGCGGCTCGCCCTTGGCGAAGCGTTCCTCGTAGCCTTCGCTGTAGAAGTAGCGGCTGGAGTCGGGCGTGTGTATCTCGTCCATCAGGTAAATCTTGCCGTCGTGCTTGCCAAACTCATATTTAGTGTCTACCAGGATGAGGCCGCGTTCGGCAGCTATCTCCGTTCCGCGCTGGAAGAGGCGCAGCGTGTAGTCCTCCAGCATGGCGTATTCCTCGGGCGTGCAGAGGCCGCGCTTCAGGATTTCGGCGCGGGAGATGTCGGCGTCGTGCTCGCCTATTTCGGCCTTGGTGGTCGGTGTGATGATGGGTACGGGGAACTTCTGGTTCTCCTTCATGCCTTCGGGCAGGCGGACACCGCAGATTTCACGCACACCGCTCTTATAGGCGCGCCAGGCCGAACCGCAGAGGTAACCACGAACTATCATCTCCAGCGTGAATCCTTCGCAAAACACGCCTACGGTCACCATCGGGTCGGGTGTGGCCAGCTTCCAGTTGGGGCAGATGTCTGTCGTGGCATCGAGGAATTTGGCGGCAATCTGGTTCAGTATCTGTCCCTTGAAGGGGATGCCTTTGGGCAGGATGACGTCGAAGGCCGAGATGCGGTCCGTAGCCACCATGACGAGTTTCTCACCATTGATGTTGTACACATCGCGCACTTTCCCGTGATATACGCTCTGCTGTCCGGGGAAGTTGTAATTGGTTTCAGTTAATGCTTTCATATCTATATATATTAGTTAGACATATTTTGTTCTTTTCTATGCAGTTCACGCTCTGCCTTCTGCTCTTTTTCATACTTGTCATACGCTTCGACGATGCGCGTCACGAGCTTATGACGCACGATGTCTTTGTGGTTCAGTTCGATGAAGCTGATGCCTTTCACTCCTTTCAGGATACGTATGGCTTGCACCAGTCCGGATGTCTGCGAGGCAGGGAGGTCTATCTGCGTCATGTCACCCGTCACAATCATCTTGGTGTTCATGCCCATGCGGGTAAGGAACATCTTGATTTGGGCCGTGGTAGTGTTCTGTGCCTCGTCGAGGATGACTACGGCATCGTTCAGCGTCCGTCCGCGCATGAAAGCCAAAGGGGCTATCTGTATGACGTTCTGATCCATGTATTCCTGTAGCTTGGCGGCAGGTATCATGTCTTGCAGAGCGTCGTACAAGGGTTGCAGATAAGGGTCTATCTTCTCTTTCATGTCGCCCGGCAGGAAGCCCAGCTTCTCACCGGCTTCCACAGCGGGGCGGCTCAGGATGATTTTCTTTATCTCTTTGTTCTTCAAGGCGCGCACGGCCAGGGCGATGGCGGTATATGTTTTTCCTGAACCGGCAGGGCCGATGGCAAACACCATGTCGTGCTCACGGAAAGCGTCCACCAGTTTCTGTTGGTTTTCGCTGCGCGGGATAATGGGTTTGCCCGTAACGCTGAATACGATGACGTTGCCGCTCTTTTCCGCCTGCGGAGCATTTCCCTTGATGATGTCAATGATGGCTTCTTCCTTCAACGAGTTATATTCGGCGCAATGTTTTTCCAGTTTGATGATATTTTCTTCGAAGGCACACATCTCCTCCTCGTCGCCCAGCACCTTGATGACGTTGCCCCGTGCCACGATACGCAGTTTGGGGTACAGTGCCTTGATGAGTTGCATGTTAGCGTTATTCACACCATAAAAGATGACGGGATCAATATCTTCGAGTACGATAATCTTTTCTATCATTTAGTCAAGTTTAACGATTCGTTTTCTAATGCTCCCGCAAATATAGACAAAATGACTGGATAATGAATCGATTGGAATAAAAAAACAAATAATTAACGTGAACTCGATATAAGAACTGGCTTGTGAGGGTGTGTCATAAATCCTCCTTCTGTGCTACCTTGATATTATCTCTAAGGCTTAGAGACATCTACTCTAAGGCTTAGAGACATCCACTCTAAGGCTTAGAGACACTCACTCTAAGGCTTAGAGATAACATCAAGGTAGCGCAAAGGAAACACCGGGGTAGAACGAAAGGGACGTGAAAGCAGCGGGATAGTCTTGATTAACGCAGGAGTGTATAGGGCACTTATATCGAACTCACGTTAATTAGTTTCTATTCCACCGATAGGTTCCCGGCGATACTCCGGTTATCTTCTTAAACAAGAAGCTGAAGTACTGTACGCTAGTGAAACCCAGATAGCGGGCTATGACAGCAGGGGTGTCAGTTCCCTTTAATAACATTTGCTTAGCTATTTCCAATTGTTTGAGGCGGATATATTCATCCAATGTTTTACCGGTCTCAAACCTCAACAAGTCAATGAAATAAGCGGAAGACAGGTTCAAAGTCCGAGCAAAATAATCAGCCTGAGGGAATTTACCACCTTGCAATTTACCGGTTCTTATATATTCATCCACCATTTTCGCAAAATGGGTTAATATCGTTTCATTCTTGTTTTCACGGGTAATGAACTGACGTTCATAGAAACGTGAACAATAATCCAACATCAATTCTATGTGTCGCGACAAAATGGTACTGGTATGTGCATCAATAGGATGGTGAAGTTCTTCTTCAATATTCTCCAAACAGCAGGTCACCGTAGCCGTCTCCCGCTGAGAAAGGTGAAGCGCCTCTTCTATCCGGTAATTGAAGAACGTATAGTCACAAATATGATTTTTCAATGTTGTATGGAACAACAAATCAGGATGAAAAGCCAACAACCGCCCTTTATCAGGTAGTGTGTTAGTTTCACTCATACGAAATATCTCACCCGGCGTTAAGAAAATCATAGTGGCATTAGTATAGTCATAGTAACGCCGACCGCAACAACAACACTCATCTGGACATTTCTCAATGAGCAAAATAGCATAGAACTCGAACTTAATAGCTTCTTGTCCCAATTCTTGCTTCTCCAAATTTACAATCGTTGCTTGCGGATGTAGTGTCTGGATACCTAAACAACGGTTACATTCGCATACTGACTTCAGATCCAAAGTTTTCCCCTTCATCACCTCCATGTGTGTTTATTCTTTTCCATCCATTTTGACGGCAAAAATAGGAACTAATCCTTGTATCTGCTAACCCGATTTACAGATATGCATACCTGATTTACGGATAATAAAAAACATATCGCAAACCTCTGATCCATCATAATATAAGACTTGCGATATGCTATAATATAGTAAAGTTATTATTTACTATATGCTTTTACAATCTCTCCGATATACATACGGGGTTGTCCTTCCAAAGGTTCTTGCGAAGGAAGTTTTTTACACTCCAACATAATCGATGGTTCTTGTTGCCCATTAGGATAAAAACGAACCATATATGTATCAGCTTGATCAATGGGTTCATGATTCTGATCGGGCGTAAGGAAAGTGAACACAACAGGCTTATCCGACATCTTGCCCAATGATCCGCCTGCATTAGCCGTCATCATCGTCATGTTGAATGGATCAGTACCAATAACAATGACCAATTTACCTGCACCTACTTGGATGGCACTGGCCGGAATGGAATCAGGAGCCAACTCCTTATATTCTCCAGACGTTGTTGGTGTCGTAGCTGGTTGAGCAGGAACTAATGACGTCATGGGAACTACAGTTTCTTCCTCTGTTTTTGCTGTAACTTCAGCTATTTGTTTCTTAGAAGATATAACGGTAGGGCCGGCATTCACAATGGCCTTAGCTGGTTCTTTCTGAATGTTTTCTCCTTCCTCCTCTTCTTCATCGGTCATCGTTATAATCTGGTCAATAGTGGCAGCACTTAAAGCATCAGCGACTTCTGTACAAAGTGCATCGGCAAAATCAACCGTTTTTCTACGCCATTTGGCCAAGCCACGCACCAACTTAGTCTGGCTCTTATTTAAAGCATATTCGTCTGTAATCCATTCTTCGGCTACATATTTCTCTTGATCTCGCCCCTCCCGATAAATATAACGTATTTTTTCTATACGGACTTTGCATTTTTCAGGTTGGCATAGAGTACTGAGTTGATACTGAATACGAGTACGATCTAATGCCAAAGCGGATGAACTGAAGACCATCCACTCGTCTCCAATACCTATTACTTGCCCTTTTTCTTGATTAGTATACACGACACGACTGGTTTCGTTTTTATTCCTTTTCAGACGAATCTCCATCCATTTCTTCATACGTTCGAAGATTTCATCTTGGGACATACCAGGTATGCTAAAATCCTTACTAAATACAACTTTTCCCTCTTCTTCGGGGACAGCTCCCGCCAAATATTTGCTATCACTGTTTTTTTGAGCTTGTAATGTAACAGGCAAACACAAACAGCATATTACTACAAATACGAGTTGAGTTAACTTTCTCATGGTGTATATTTCTTAAATTCATTATGTTTTTCTAATTATGACTTGCAATATTACGAAAAAGCCCTCGAAATATGCTTGCCTTCTTGTTATTTTATGTCAAAAAGTGCACAAAGTGTAGCACCGACCTCAAGAATCAAATCAGAAGGATTCAACTTGAGCTGAAGACCACGTTGACCGGCACTAATATAGATATAATCGAAGCGAAGAGCTGTCTCATGAATGTACGTAGGAAAAGGACGCTTCATCCCGATGGGCGAGCATCCTCCACGGATATACCCAGTGACAGACAAAAGATCCTTCATAGGAATAAGATCACACTTCTTATTTCCCGACACACGAGCAGCGATCTTCAAATCCACTTCATGCTCACCCGGCAAAACGCACACGAAATATCCCGTACGATCTCCATGCAATACCAAGGTCTTAAATACCCGTTCGATATCCTCGCCCAACACTTCAGCTACATGAGTAGCACTAAGATCGGAATCATCGACATGATAAGGTATTAACTCATAGGCAATCCCTGCTTTATCCAGCAAACGGGCAACATTGGTTTTCTGTATCTTCTTCATCGGTCTTTCTTTTTATTAAAGATGTAATTCTTCTTTCAGATAGCGAGGCGTATACCCTCGTTGACTCAAAGCTACTTGTTCGGGAGTACCGATAGAAAGGACTTGACCTCCATTCCTTCCGCCATCGGGTCCCATATCAATGATGTAATCCGCCATCTTGATGACATCTAAATTATGCTCGATGACAATCACCGTATTACCTTTGTCTACCAAACGATTCAGCACCCCTAACAATACACGAATATCTTCGAAATGCAATCCTGTAGTAGGTTCGTCAAGGATATATAACGTACGCCCTGTATCCCGTTTGGCCAGTTCTGTAGCCAACTTTACCCGTTGACTCTCCCCACCCGAAAGAGTAGTACTGGGCTGGCCTAAACGGATATACCCCAAACCCACTTCCTGAAGTACACGTATCTTGCTAAGTATTTGGGGGACATTCTCAAAAAACTCCACAGCCCGATTGATAGTCATGTCCAGCACATCGGCTATGCTCCGACCTTTATAGCGAACCTCCAGCGTCTCCCGATTATATCGTTTCCCATGACACACTTCACAAGGCACATACACATCAGGAAGAAAATTCATCTCAATGGTCTTATACCCGTTTCCTTGACAGGCTTCACACCTTCCACCCGACACGTTGAAAGAGAAACGCCCCGGCTTATACCCGCGTATCTTCGCTTCAGGCAAACCGACAAACAAGTTTCGTATATCAGAAAACACGCCCGTATAAGTGGCAGGATTAGAGCGAGGCGTACGTCCTAAAGGTGACTGATCGACGTTAACGATCTTATCAATATATTCCAAACCTTCAATAGCATCGTAAGGAAGAGGATCTTTCAAAGAACGATAGAAATGCTGCGACAAGATGGGCTGGAGAGTTTCGTTGATTAGCGTAGACTTACCGCTTCCCGACACTCCGGTAACACAAATAAGCGTCCCCAGCGGGAAACCGACATCTATCCCTTTCAAGTTATTTCCTCTTGCTCCGCGTAACCATAAAGTCTGTCCATTCCCTGTCCGACGGACGGAAGGCGGGTCGATTCCCAACTCTCCATTCAAGTATTGGGAAGTAAGAGTATGCGTCTTCATCATCTGCTTAGGAGTACCTTCAAAAACCACTTCTCCGCCCAACCGTCCTGCCCGTGGCCCCATATCCACCACATAATCAGCCTCGAGCATCATATCTTTGTCATGCTCTACCACAATGACGGTATTGCCTATATCACGAAGTTCCTTCAGCGAAGCAATGAGCCGATGATTATCGCGTTGGTGAAGACCTATACTCGGCTCATCCAAGATGTAGAGCACATTGACTAGTTGAGAACCTATCTGAGTAGCCAACCGAATGCGTTGACTTTCACCACCTGAAAGCGAGGAGGAAGCACGGTCAAGTCCAAGATATTCAAGCCCCACGTCGAGGAGGAACCGAAGGCGAGTGCGTATTTCCTTAAGTATCTCCGTAGCAATGGCCCGTTGCCGTTCACTCATATGTGTTTCTACATCTTCGAGCCATTCATAGAGTTCGCCCAAATCCATAGAAGAAAGCTGATAGATGTTCTTACCATGAATGCGAAAAGAAAGAGCTTCCCGATTGAGTCGTGCCCCATGACATTCGGGGCATGGAGCCGTGCGCGAAAACTGCTCGGCCCACTTCTGAGCCGTGGCCGATGCATCGCGTTCCTGAAGCATTTGTATATACTTTACTACACCTTCAAAAGGCACATAGTAATCACTTGACGTACCTACCAATTTGGCACTGATACGTAATTTTTCCTCTGTACCGTTCAGTATCTCATCAATGGCTTCGCCAGGCAACTCAGATACGGGCGTGTTCAGATTAGCTCCATATCGATCAAGTAAAGCTTCGATTTGCCAGAAGATCATGCTATTCTTATATTTGCCCAAGGGTATCATGGCTCCTTCACGGATGGAAAGGCTACGATCGGGAATTACTTTATCGATATCTATTTGATTTACTACCCCCAAACCCTTACACTTCGGGCAGGCTCCTTGAGGGGAATTGAATGAAAAATTATGAGGAGCAGGCTCTTTATAGGAAAGACCTGTAACGGGACACATCAGGCGCTTGCTATAATGTCGTACCGTGCCTGCATCTACATCAAGCACCATCAGCAAACCATCCCCTTGCTTCATAGCCGTAGAGAGACTATTGCGAAGGCGCGTATCGTCTTTGTCCTCAGGCACCAATTTATCAATCACCACCTCCACGTCATGATTCTTGTATCGATCCAACTTCATGCCGGGCAAAGCTTCACGCACTTCACCATCCACCCTTACATAAAGATATCCTTTCTTGCGCACTTGCTCGAAAAGTTCTTTGTAATGTCCTTTGCGATTTCGCACCAAAGGAGCCAAAAGGTAGATACGCTTTCCTTTATATTCCTTTAAAATAAGCTCCAATATCTGCTCCTCGGTGTATTTTACCATTCGCTCTCCACTAAGATATGAATAGGCTTCACCCGCACGAGCATAAAGCAAACGAAGATAATCGTATATCTCGGTGGTAGTACCTACCGTTGACCGCGGGTTTTTGTTCGTGGTCTTTTGTTCAATGGAAATCACCGGGCTCAAGCCCGTAATATTATCGACATCGGGACGTTCCAAGTTCCCAAGGAAATTTCGCGCATAAGCAGAGAATGTCTCAATGTAGCGACGCTGACCCTCGGCAAAAATCGTGTCGAAAGCCAACGAGGACTTTCCACTCCCGCTCAAACCAGTAATCACGGTCAAACTATGCCGGGGAATCTGCACATCAACGTTTTTCAAATTATGCACCCGAGCTCCATACACTTGGAGAGTTTCCTTTTCTTCTTGCTGCATATCCTTGCTCTTTACGACTAAAATCGTGCAAAATTAAATTTTTCTGGCCGAATAACATCTCAATAAGCCTCTTTTTTCGAGATTCAGAAGGCAGAATATTATTTCTTAACTCAAAGCTTTAGTTCAAATAAGACAGATTTGTTAACTTTGCCGCTAATTTTGAAAATGATATAACAAAAAACAAAACGAATCCTACCGGCATGAAAACAATAAAGCATGTACTCTGCTTGTTGCTATGGGTCATGATAGGTATCCTTACCACCCATGCACAAGAGAACCAATCATACATTCTCCATACTATCGAAAAGGGACAAAGCCTCTACTCCATCGCCAGCATGTATGGAGTGGAACAAGATGAAATAGTCCGTCTGAATCCCGGAAGCGATAAGAAAATCTACGTAGGGCGGAAACTTCGCATCCCGCGCAAAGAAGCCAATAGCGAACAAGAAACTTTCCACACCATCGAATCGGGCGAAACCCTCTATCGCTTGAGCCAACACTATGGGGTATCAGTAGAAGCTATTTGTCAAGCCAATCCCGGTCTTAGCGTGGTCAATTTCCATGCTGGAGAAGTCATCCGCATCCCGGCAAAACTTTCGCCTAGCCTAACCATACAACCTGCCGATACCATTCAAGAAGCTCAAACGCTGAGAGCTCCCGTCAAACCCAAATGCCGCGAAATGCACAAAGTGGGCCGACGCGAAACCGTATATAGCATCAGCCGGGAATATGGCATCAGCGAAGAAGAACTGATAGCAGCCAATCCCGAGCTCAAAGGAAAGGACAAAATCAAACGAGGTACATTTCTCTGCATCCCTTATCCGACACAACCTAAGGCCGATTCTCAAGAAACTACTCAACGCCCGCCAACGAATAGGGAATTATTCAAAGAAAATAGCAAAAAAATAGAACAATATTCAACCATCAAAGCTGCTATCATCCTTCCCCTCTTGCCCGACGGAGGACAGCAAGCCGAATCAGCCCGTATGATTGAGTATTACGAAGGATTCCTCATGGCTGTAGATAGCCTGAAACGGAGTGGAGTATCTATCGACTTGTACACGTATAACACAAGTCCTGGCAAAGCCTCCATCACCTCCATACTTTCACGCAAGGAAGTCCAGGACATGGATATTATCTTCGGGCCCCTTTATCAGGAGCACATCAAGCCCCTCACAGACTTCGCCCAGAAAAAGGGCATCCGACTGGTGATTCCCTTCACATCCAAAGACAACACCGTGTTCCGCAATCCTTATATTTATCAGATCAACACGCCTCAATCTTACCTTTACTCCGAGGTGTATGACCACTTCATGCGTCTTTTCACCAACGCTCACGTTATCTTCCTCAACACACGCGAAGGAGCCCGTGAAAAAGCAGACTTCATCCAAGGATTGAAGGAAGAATTAGCTACACGTTCAATACCTATGACCACCCTGCCCGACACGGTAACAGCCTCATCGCTTGGCAAAGTGTTACGAGCTGACAAGGATAACATCTTTATTCCCACATCTGGAAGTAATGTAGGACTCATCAAACTTCTGCCTCACCTTACCGTGACTGTACGTCAACACCCCGAAGCTTCCATTCACTTGTTCGGATACCCTGAATGGCAAACCTATACGAAAGACCATCTGGAGTCATTCTTCGAACTCGACACCTATTTTTATTCCTCCTTCTATACGAACAATTTACTTCCGGCAGCTGTAAACTTCACTCGAAGCTATCGCCGATGGTTTGCCAAAGACATGGAGGAACGATATCCCAAATACGGCATGCTGGGCTTCGATACAGGTTATTTCTTCCTGAAAGGACTTGCTCAATACGGTACAGGATTTGAAGAAAAACAGCACCTTATGAATCTGACTCCTATCCAGACCGGATTCAAATTTCAGCGAGTCAACAATTGGGGAGGTTTTATCAACCGCAAAGTGTTCTTTGTGCATTTCACTAAAAACTTTGAACTGGTCAAACTTGACTTCGACTAAACGCATGCTATAACTCAAAAAAACATTTGGTGAATGAAAATCAAGATATTACTCATAACCCTTTTGTTAGGAACCTGCTGGGCGAATAACATCCAAGCCCAAGTAGGCGAACAACGTTACAATTTCTCCGTAGGCGTGAACGGAGGTGTAAATCTCAACTCGGTCAGTTTCCAACCCACCGTAAGCAAAGGTACCCTCATGGGGCCTACCATGGGAGTTATGGCACGCTACATCTCTGAGAAATACTTTGGCATGATTTGTGGCGCACAGTTGGAAATCAACTATTCCCAACAAGGCTGGACCGAATCTTACCAAGACTATCCCGAATTAGCCTACACACGCAAGATGAACTACATCAACATTCCGTTTCTTGCCCATTTGGCATTTGGTAAAGAAAAGTATGGCCTACAATTCTTTATTAACGCCGGACCTCAAATTGGTTTTTTCTTAAGCGATAGCTATACCCAGAGTGATAATTGGGGCGATTATAGCGGGTTTGTGGTTGAGCAACACGACGCCCCTGTCGATAACCGATTTGATTATGGCATCACCGGTGGAGCTGGTGTAGAGCTCCGTACTAAGATTGGCCATTTTCAAGTGGAGGGACGTTACTACTATGCCCTTTCCGATTTCTATAGCACTACTAAGAAAGATTATTTTTCGCGTGCTGCCCATGGAGTAATCAGCGTCAAGGTTGCCTACTTATTCGATGTATTCAAATAGCATACCCCCTTTTATCACCTGCCAACAGCTTGCTTAGACGCGTCAACAGCCTGTTTAGGCACCCTAAATCAGTGGTTTATAAATCGTAAACCTCTTCTTTCCAATCAGCAAACCCTTGACAGGTTGACGGGTTGTCATGCTTATTATAGACTATAGTATATGTTACTCTTGACTTTCGTCCTTTCACAGTAGGAATGTGAAGGCTTCACAGTAGTACTGTGACGATGTAACATCAGGGCTGTGAAGGTGTAACATCAGCACTGTGAAGGCTTCACACTAAAATCGTGAAGGGGTGTGAAAGCTTTCACACATTGTGAAACATCAGGTATGAAAGTCCGGTAGGGTGAATATAAACAGAGGGCATGTCCATTTGGGCACACCCTCATTAGCCTTACGCGCGCATATATATTATAGAATGACAACCCGTCAAGTTGGACTATTCTGTGTAGCTATCTCAGCTTCAAGCGGTCTCCCACTTCAGGTACATAATCACCATCCTTTTTATTCATCTTATACAGATTCTTAAGACGGATACCGTATATTTGCGAAATAGTATGCATGGAATCCCCGTCGCGCACCACATGATACTCGTAGGGTTTCTGCGCTTTTTTATTCTTTTTCTTCAGATAAATAATATCACCGGGTTGCAAGGTATATTCTTTATGCAGGTCATTGTAATCGACCAACTTCTTCCAACTTATGTCAAATTCTCCTCCAAGCAATTTAAAAGTATCCCCTTCGCGCACCACCACATAAGCCAAACCATTGGCCAAGTAAACTTGATGAGGATTGGCCAACCAAGGTTTCTTCTTTAATAATTTCGCCCATTTACGTGCTTCCCGGCGATTCATACCCTCTGAATCATACTTATAAAGGTCATAATCCTCAATAATTGTAATAAGCCGGTTCGCATACGAAGGGTCTGTAGCATACCCTGCTTTTTTCAAGCCACGTGCCCACCCCTTATAATCGCTCAACTTCAAGTCGAACAAAAAACGATAGCGTACTCCGGTCGTGAGAAATTTAGAATGATCTTCATAAGAATCTTCCACCTTCTTGTAAGCCCGGAAGCATTCACCCTTGGCGTCATCATCATAATATACTTTACGCCCGTTCCAGGTACTATGACACTTGATACCAAAGTGATTATTACTCTTCCGAGCCAAGGCACTTTGTCCGGCTCCACTCTCCAGCAAGCCTTGCGCTAAAGTAATGCTGGCTGGTATTTTGTAGCGTTTCATTTGTTCAACAGCCAGCGGTGCATATTCTTTGATATAAGACTGATAACGAGCATTCCGGCGTTGAGCCGAAACAGGAATAATGCACATAAGAATCAGCACAAAAGCTGTCAATCGAGTAGTATGCATAACATATCAATAGCTTGGATTTCGCACAAAAGTCCGTAAAAGAATCGAGAAATGCAATCCTTTTACGATTTTTAGCTTCTATCACTTCAAAGAATGAAGAGGAAATCATTACCTTTGGAAAAATTTTACAATAAAAACATACCCTATTAAATTATGAAGAGAGAACGATGGGCATTTTTAGTCTTGGGAATATGCATATTCATCATGTCGGCCTGCTCCAATGTATTTTACCCCCAATCTGATGCATTGGAGAAAATTAAAATGGGTATGACCCCACAAGAAGTGACAAAACTTTTGGGAAAACCTGACTATCGACGAATAAGTTATGATTTAGAAGAATGGGAATACCAAAAATTACGTTCTGTACTGGATAGCAAACCTACAACCGTTATCGTTCGCTTCGAAAATGAGCGATTAGTGTACATGGATTCATTTCCAACCCACCAACAAACATCAACATCGATCGTATTCCCAACGCCAATGACGGGTTCCGTTCCATCTCATTCTCTCGTAGAACCACATTTTGAGGCTTTTTATAACCAAGTAAAAGCCCAACCTTTTAAAGATGAACAAATTGAATTAATACGCACCGGCGTAAAGGGGAACCGTTTCACCTGCCATGAATGTGCGTGTATGATGTCTATATTTACCTTTGATGATGACAAATTAGAAGTATTACGGATTTTTTCCAAACATCTGATAGACCGAGAGAATTACAAAGAAATAATCAACAGGCTTGACTACCTCTCTAGTAAAGAGAAAGCAGAAAAAATACTTCGTATAGATAATAATCAGTAACCCTTTCTATCATACTGCAATGAAAGAACTAAATGTAAATATCCAATTTCACCTCCATGCGTACGATGAATTATCCTCCCTTGACCGTGAACTGATAGATACAGCACGTCAAGCTACGTATCGCAGCTATGCTCCTTATTCGCACTTCTCAGTAGGAGCCGCCGCACGCTTGATGAACGGACAGATTATAAGTGGAAGTAATCAAGAGAATGCAGCTTATCCATCCGGGCTTTGCGCCGAACGCACCACTTTATTTTATGCGAATGCTAACCATCCGGATACTGCCGTAGAAACATTGGCCATTGCTGCCCGAAATGAACGAGGAGAGTTCGTTGACGATTCCATAGCTCCCTGCGGAGCCTGTCGGCAGGTAATGCTGGAAACAGAGCGACGCTACGGACATCCTTTACGCATACTGCTTGATGGCCAAAAAGGAATATGTGAAGTACAAAAAGCGACCGATTTACTTCCCCTATCATTCGATGCGTCGGCCATGGAATAAAATCCATTAACACCGAAATAAAAAAGAATACATTATGTTACGAACTATTAGACTAACATTAGCCATCTTATTTTTCCTGTCGATCACCTTATTATTTCTCGACTTTACAGGAACTATTCATTCCTGGTTGGGTTGGATGGCCAAAATTCAATTTCTGCCTGCCCTATTGGCACTCCATGTGGGAGTTGTCATCGGACTTGTCATGCTGACACTTCTATTAGGACGTATCTATTGTTCAGTTATTTGTCCATTGGGCGTTTTACAGGACATTTTTGCCTGGCTCGGCAAGAAACAAAAGAGAAACCGTTATCATTACTCCCCCGCCATTTCATGGCTGCGTTATGGAATGTTGGGATTGTTCATCGTGGCACTGGTAATTGGAGTAAACTCATGGGTAGCCCTGCTTGCCCCCTATAGTTCCTATGGCCGGATAGCTTCCAACCTCTTTGCCCCTTTTTATCAATGGGGTAACAATTTCTTGGCTTACTTAGCCGAACGAGCAGACAGTTATGCATTCTATGAAACCCATGTTTGGATGAAAAGCTTGCCAACATTCTGCCTTGCGCTAGGCACCTTTCTCCTATTGGTTATATTAGCCTGGCGGGGAGGACGTACCTATTGCAACACCATCTGCCCCGTAGGTACCGTATTAGGATTTCTTTCCCGTTATGCCTATCTGAAGCCTATTATTGATACCGCTAAATGTAATAGCTGTGGACTTTGCTCCCGCAATTGCAAAGCTTCGTGCATTAACTTCAAGGCACACACCATTGACTATAGCCGTTGCGTAGCATGTATGGACTGCATAGGCAAGTGCCATCAGGGGGCTATCCAATTCAAGCACAAGGTATCCAATGTTCAAAATCCTTCAACAGCAGAACCGCAAGCTCCTGCATCGGCTCATTCACGCCGTTCATTTTTAACCGCCACTTCCCTATTCATCACAGGTGCAGCCTTGAAAGCACAAGAGAAGAAAGTTGACGGCGGATTGGCGGTTATCGAAAATAAAAAAATCCCTAACCGCCAAACACGTATTGTACCACCGGGCTCCCTCGGTCTACGTAACTTTACCCAGCATTGCACGGCCTGTCAGCTATGCGTATCGGTATGTCCCAATGAAGTGCTTCGACCTTCAACCGGACTTTTGACCCTGATGCAACCGGAAATGAGTTACGAACGAGGATATTGCCGTCCTGAATGTACCCGATGTGGAGAAGTATGTCCTACGGGCGCTATTCGTCCTCTCAGTACCGCCGACAAATCGGCCACACAAATAGGTCATGCCGTATGGGTAAAACAAAACTGTATTCCTCTGACAGACGGTGTAGCCTGTGGAAATTGTGCCCGTCACTGCCCCACAGGTGCCATCACCATGATTCCATCTGACGCTTCAGTCGCAGAATCCCCCAAGATACCTGCCATCAATACAGAACGTTGCATCGGATGCGGAGCCTGTGAAAATCTCTGTCCGGCACGCCCATTCAGTGCAATCTACGTGGAAGGCCATGAACGACATCACACCATTTAACCATCTTACTTTTTTATGAATAAAGATATGAAAGCTCAACATAATTCTAAAAACATTTCTCGCCGCGATTTCCTAAAAATAGCGGGTATCAGTACAACGACAGCTATTTTAGCAGGATGTACTTCCAAGCAAGAAACGACCTCCTCAGGTACATCAACACAAGGAGCGACCTCTACGGGCTCTATGACTCTACGAGAAAATCCGAATACAAAAGATAAAGTATCCCTATTGGGTTATGGCATGATGCGCCTCCCGACTCTTGAAAATCCGGAAAAGGGAGGTAACGTAGTCGACCAAGAAACCGTAAACGAATTGGTAGACTATGCCATAGCGCACGGAGTAAATTACTACGATACCTCCCCCGTCTATATGCAGGGATGGTCTGAACGTTCCACAGGTATCGCCCTCAAACGCTATCCACGGGAAAAGTTCTTTATAGCTACCAAACTATCCAACTTTTCCAATTACACACGCGAGAATTCCATCGCTATGTATCAACGTTCATTCGAAGAGTTACAAGTGGACTACATCGATTACTATCTGCTCCACTCTATCGGTAATGGTGGTATCGAAACTTTCCGGGCCCGTTACATAGAAAACGGAATGATAGACTATCTGATGCAAGAAAGGGAAGCAGGACGCATTCGTAATTTAGGTTTTTCTTTCCATGGTACCCAAGAAGTATTCGACGAAGTGTTGGCCATGCACGAACAAGTACACTGGGACTTTGTACAAATACAAATGAATTATGTAGACTGGAATTACGCCTCACGTAACAACGTCAATGCCGATTACCTATATGCCGAACTTGAAAAACGGAATATACCGGCTGTTGTCATGGAACCTCTGTTAGGAGGACGTCTGTCCAAGCTACCCGAACATCTCGTCGAGCGCCTGAAACAACGCGGACCGGAAGTAAGCGTGGCCTCGTGGGCTTTCCGTTTTGCCGGAACTTTCCCTGATGTGTTAACTGTACTCAGTGGAATGACCTATATGGAACATCTGCAAGACAACTTGCGCACCTACTCTCCGCTTATCCCCCTGAGTGAAGACGATCTATTGTTCCTTGACCAGACGGCAGACCTCATGAAACAGTACCCTACCATTCCTTGTAATGATTGCAAATATTGCATGCCATGCCCTTATGGCATCGATATTCCGGCCGTATTGTTACACTATAATAAATGTGTCAATGAAAACAATCTGCCCACCTCATCGACTAACGTCAACTATCGCGAAGCACGTCGGGCGTTTCTCATCGGTTACGATCGCAGTGTACCCCGTCTGCGCCAAGCCAACCATTGCATCGGATGCGGACAATGCAACCCCCATTGCCCACAAAGCATAGACATCCCTAAAGAAATGCAACGTATTGACCACTATGTCGAACAATTAAAACAAGAAACATTATAAATTCAACTTTCGCAAGCTCAAGTTAGTTGACAAGTAACCAGTTAACGAGACAACAAGGCATTTGTCACACACTACTTGTTCACTCGTCGACTTGTCAACTCGTCAACTAATAAGTTGAGCATTGCGAAACTTAAATAATAAAAAGATGAAGGAACTGATTGAGCAATTGAACCAAGGGAACTACTCTTGTGTGATAGCAAACGGGAATCAGGTACGTACATTCACACGTCGTGGAGTGGCCGACCTTTACGATTTATTAAAGCAGGAGCCTGAATTTCTACAGGGTGCTTCCATTGCCGATAAAGTCATAGGTAAAGCTGCCGCCTCTATTCTCATAATAGGTCAAGTGAAAGAAGTGTATGCCCACATCATCAGCCAACCGGCTTTCCAACTGATGCAAGAAGCCGGCATTCAAGTCACATGCGATGAAACAGTACACCACATAATCAACCGAGACCATACCGGCTGGTGCCCCCTCGAACAAGCCAGCCATGATTTGCATACAGCCCAAGAAATATATACAACTATCAGCCACATCGTTGAAGGATGGAGGGAACAAGCTTAAACAGGATGGAGACAAACAACGAAGAAACCCCATGGATTGTCTTTTTCAAAGACAATCTGCTTATGCAAAAAAATGCCGATGGTACTTGTGCCCTCCCTACCGGAAGCCGCCCCCCGATTGCTGCTCCCGCCGAACAAAAAATACATCATGTCCTATTACCTACAGGTGTCAGCGTACGTACTTTTTCCATTGACCATCCCATTGTTGAAACAGAACGCTGGCTGATGACCAACCTGCGTGCTTCATTCGACCATCTTCCGCTGAAAGACTATCAAGCTGCCGGAAAAGCTTATCAGATACTCTACTGGGATACTCATAGCCGCTATTGTCCCGTATGCGGTACAGCCACCGAACAGCATACAGACATCATGAAAAAATGTCCTCAATGCGGTTACGAACTCTACCCTCCCATCTCCCCTGCTGTCATCGTACTGATACGCAGAGATGACGAGATTCTATTAGTACATGCTCGCAACTTCCGGGGTACTTTCTATGGGTTAGTGGCAGGTTTCCTTGAAGCAGGTGAAACACTGGAACAATGCGTACGACGTGAAGTTATGGAAGAGACCGGACTGACCATCCGTAACATCACTTATTTCGACAGTCAGCCATGGCCCTATCCCAGTGGACTTATGATCGGTTTCTTTGCCGACTACGAAAGTGGCGAAATCAAACTGCAAGACGATGAATTAAGTGCCGGAGCTTTCTACCATCGCAATAACTTACCCGAACTTCCCAAAAAGCTCAGCATTGCCCGCCGTTTGATAGATACTTGGTTGGAAAGTCATCCCGGCTAAGATAGCTGAACGATGAAATAGCCTGGATCTTACATGTAACATTAGGCTTTTTCATTATCTTTGTACCAATTTTCCCTAAACGTAGATTGGGGCTACCAAATAAGAGAGTAATGAAGATACGATTTATAAGTTTAGCTAGCGGAAGTAGCGGCAACTGCTATTATCTGGGAACCGAGACATACGGCATTTTAATTGATGCAGGTATTGCCGTACGTACCATTAAAAAAGGACTAAAAGAGCATGGAATTATGATGGATACCATCAGAGCGGTATTTATAACCCATGACCATGCCGATCACATAAAAGCCGTTGGAGGACTCGGCGAAAAATTACATATACCTATATATACAACCCACCGAATCCACGAAGGCATTAACCGCAATTATTGTGTAACAGAGAAGTTACATACCTCAGTCCGTTATCTGGAAAAGTCACATCCCATGCAGTTGGAAGACTTCCGGATAGAATCTTTTGAAGTTCCTCATGACGGAATAGACAATGTGGGATATTACATTGAAATAGATGGAAAGGCATTTGCCTTTCTGACCGACTTGGGAGAAATCACTCCCATAGCTGCCCAGTATATATGCAAAGCTAATTATTTAATATTAGAAGCGAACTATGATGAAGAAATGCTACGCATGGGCACTTATTCAGATTATCTGAAAGAACGAATAGCCAGTTCTACCGGCCACATGAGTAATGCAGATACGGCAAAATTCCTGGCCGATCATTTCACCGACCAATTGCGATACATTTGGTTATGCCATCTAAGTAAGGATAATAATCATCCGGAATTAGCCTACAAAACAGTCGAATGGAAGCTTAAAGAAAAAGGAATAGTGGTAGGAAAAAACGTACAATTGTGCGCTTTAAAACGCACTACCCCTTCTGAACTTTATGAATTTGAATAAAAATTTTCGTTTCCATCGAAAAAAGAATAAATAAGTTTGCCAATTAAGATAAAAAGGCTACCTTTGCACCCGCAAACGAAAAATGAGGCACCCTTAGCTCAGTTGGTAGAGCAACTGACTCTTAATCAGTGGGTCCAGGGTTCGAATCCCTGAGGGTGTACTTCTAAAAAGAAACGGGGTGTAGCGCAGTCCGGTTAGCGCACCTGCTTTGGGAGCAGGGGGTCGTGGGTTCGAATCCCGCTACCCCGA
>CALUOT010000055.1 GCA_944322355.1 uncultured Bacteroides sp.
ATATAGTGCTACACAGTACTCTAAAGCACTTTTTCGAGCACAAAGTAACATACAAATTTCCCGAATTTGTATCACCATACAAGTCTCTAATAATCAAGTGGATAAGAATTGAACGGTTTTATTAATTGTGACAGATGGAGTAAGAAGGGGAAGACTGAGAGTATTGGTTATCAGGGGATTGTAAAAACGGGGTGGCAATTTGACACCATTTTCTGACACCACACCCGAAGAAGGCAAGACACTGGTGAACAGAGACTTGTCTTCTTTCTGCGGGCAAAAAGATGGAGTTTTGACACCACTTTTTGACACCAATTCGACTGAGAGTGTCAAGATTGGTGTATGAAAAATCTACCCGGTAGGCAGGGCTTTGTGCTTCTTCAAAAGGCTAAAGAAGTTGGACATCACTTCCTTGGAGGAGGCGCGCATATAACGTTGGAAGGCTTGCATCGAACGATGGCCGGAGAGGGTCATCACGTAGTTGGCCGGGTAACCGCGCTTGTAGAGGTTAGTCACACAACTGCGTCGGGCGGTATGGAAACTTACCATGCTCCATTTGGGAGCTGTACGCAGGGTCGACACACCACCCCGGCATTCCTTGTAGTTTACCGGTGTATCGATGTGACATCGCTCAGCCAGCGATTTGATGATTCGATTGGCCGTGGCTTTGTTCAGCACCGGGAAACCATGTTCGTGGTAGTACTCCACCAAAGGGGCAATCTCTTTCAGTATTGGTATTTCGACACGCTCTTTGGTCTTCGTCTGGTAGATGGAAATGGTTCCGCCACGTATCACCGCTTCGTTCAATCGGCAAATGTCGCTGATGCGCAAAGCTGTGTAGCAAGCGATTACAAAGGCATCGCGTACCTCGCGCTCGACTTCACTCAAGGTTTCCACCGTGGCCAGGCGATGGATTTCTTTTTCTTCCAGATATACCGGTTCACTGGCATCGGCGGGAAGTGAAGTTTGCACCTTCAGGAAAGAATCGTTGGTGGTCACTTCATTGTCATAGGCGCGATGAAGCAGGTTTTTTACTACTTTCAGGGTATTGACCACGGTGTTTTGCGTATAGTGTTTGTGGGCAGGGCCATACGTATAGCTGTAAAGATAATTGGTGAAGTCGGTGAAGAAACGTTTATCAAAATCTTCAAATGAACAAAGCGGCACTTTTCGCCTCCGGTTGTAGTCCTCCAGCCTCCCTAAGGCCGTCAGGTAAGTAGCTTTTGAACTGCCGTTGCCCCGGTGTCCGTTGCGGTTGACGCCATTGTCATATTCTTCTACCAACCGGCGCAAGTAAGGCAAAGGTCTCACCGCTTGCCTCTCTTCATGCAAAGCTTCCAGTGCCACATGCCTCACTATCGTTTCCGTCATAGTCTCCCCTTGCATGGCCAGTCGCTCGTCGGCCTCGTTCAGCATCATCGTCATCCGCTCTATCTGTCCGTTAATCAACTCCAATCCTTGTCGCTCGCGTCGGCTCATGCGTCCACTCAAGTCACATCGATTGGCTTCACTATCCCAATACTTGGGCTTCACACGCAGACGAGTGTAAATGCGTACCCGTCGTTTTTCTACATGAGTCACTAACATGATTTGTGTCAACTTCTCTTCTTCTCGCATCTGCTTCAAGTTGAAGTGGATCCGCATTTCACCGGATGCACACTTGCTTCCATTTCCAGTTTTCATTTAGGTGTAATTTTAGTCATGAATGACGCAAATTACGCAAAAAAACGACTAGAAGTACAACCGCATGCCTATATAAGTGCGTTGCCTCACGAATATAAGTAAAAAGGCCGATGAATATAAGTTCATCGGCCCACGAATATATATGCATTTTTGTCAGTATATAACCGACAAAATGTCAGGTCTTCTTCGAAAGAAAAAGCATCTCAAAGTCGGGATATGTCTTCTGCACTCAATCCCGTACATTCGGCGATGCTGATTGCAGGCATACCCATCTGCTTCAGTTTGCGGGCCGTTTCTTCTATACCTTCTTTCCGTCCCTTTTCCATACCTTTTTCCCATCCTTCTTCCCATCCTTCTTTCCGTCCTTCTTCCCTTGCGAAAGCATTGATGGCCAGGTTGTCCCGATAGACCTTGATGCTTTCGTCGTACTTCATCCGCTCTTCCTTACTCAGGGAAGCGATGTCCACTATCTCCTCCAGTTTGCTGAATACAGCCTTACGGGCCTTGAAAGGCAATCGTTGTAAAGTTTCCATATTCTTCAGTACATAAATCCAACGTTCAAAATCATTCTCGCAGTCATCTTCCTCCTTGCAGAAGGACGGAAGTTCCAAAAAGATGTAACGCACTTTGTCCGTGAACACTTCGTGCGAATCGCGGTCAGTCAACACCACGTCCGTCCGGAGTTTGCGGGGCGCATCTTGCAACCGGAAGTTCATAAAGAAAACCCCATAGACCGCCTTCAGGCCGAATTGCCAGTCGCTTCCCCGTTCTCCCTGCCTCGAAATGGCCTGTGAGAGGTAGTAAAGCGCACGCTCGCGGAAGTTCACCTGCTCGCGATTTTGCATCTCCACGATGAACTGGTTGCCACGTTCGTCCGTGCAATAGACATCGTAAATAAGGCCCCGGTCTTTCTCGTACATGGGGAGCAGTTCTTTGTCCAGGAATTGAATGTCCACAACCGTCCGCTCACCTTCCAGCAGGGCGTTCAGAAAGTCGATTAACAAGTCTTTGTTGATCTCCTGCCCGAAGATGCGCTTGAATCCCACGTCGGTAAACGGATTGATAAATTTTGCCATGATGCCTCCTTTTATTATGTAGATTTATAACCGGGATATGTCTTCTGCACTCAATCCCGTACATTCGGCGATACTAATTGCGGGTATGCCTATTTGCTTCATTTTGCGGGCTGTTTCTTGTATGCCTTCTTTCCATCCTTCTTTCCGTCCTTCTTCCCTTGCGAAAGCATTGATGGCCAGGTTGTCCCGATAGACCTTGATGCTTTCGTCGTACTTCATCCGCTCTTCCTTACTCAGGGAAGCGATGTCCACTATCTCCTCCAGTTTGCTGAATACAGCCTTACGGGCCTTGAAAGGCAATCGTTGTAAAGTTTCCATATTCTTCAGTACATAAATCCAACGTTCAAAATCATTCTCGCAGTCATCTTCCTCCTTGCAGAAGGACGGAAGTTCCAAAAAGATGTAACGCACTTTGTCCGTGAACACTTCGTGCGAATCGCGGTCAGTCAACACCACGTCCGTCCGGAGTTTGCGGGGCGCATCTTGCAACCGAAAGTTCATAAAGAAAACGCCATAGACTGCCTTCAGGCCGAATTGCCAGTCGCTTCCCCGTTCTCCCTGCCTCGAAATGGCCTGTGAAAGGTAGTAAAGCGCACGCTCGCGGAAGTTCACCTGCTCGCGGTTTTGCATCTCCACGATGAACTGGTTGCCACGTTCGTCCGTACAATAGACATCGTAAAAGGCCCCGGTCTTTCTCATACATGGGGAGCAGTTCTTTGTCCAGGAATTGAATGTCCACAACCGTCCGCTCACCTTCCAGCAGGGCGTTCAGGAAGTCGATTAACAGGTCTTTGTTGATCTCCTGCCCGAAGATGCGCTTGAATCCCACGTCGGTAAACGGATTGATAAATTTTGCCATAACGTATCCTTTCATTGTATGTGGCAAATATACGGTTTTAATTGCAAAAACGGACAAAATCTGTGTGATTTATGTGAGAAAGTCCGCCCTCAGCCTCCCTGCACTTTATCATATATACAACATAGTCAATATTTTTAACCTTATTCAACGAAACTACAGCCACCCCGTCCAGACGCCCTCTGAGAGGGGGTGTCGGAATGTTAGTAACATAGAGGCCGAATGTTACTAACATTCCCCCCTTAGGTTACTAACATTCGACCCTTAGGGTAGTAACCATCCCAAGGGAGGAAGTGCTTCAAGTGACTTTTTTGTAAATATCTATCTTATTTTACCAAAATGGTATAGACTTATATATATGTATATATCCATATTATATATAGAAAGAAACATCGCCATTTTCCCCGAAGATACCTATGGGGGGAGAAAGCTTCCAGAAGAGCGATAACCTATGCCACATCGAGGTTTAAGCAATACTTACAACCCCCTCCAGATACCGTTTTATAGGCTAAAAACATTTTTTTTCGCCAAAGTCATTAAAAAAACATGATTTTTTGTTTGTGGTTATTAAGAAAAGCTATATCTTTGACCTGCAAATCGCGAAACACCACCAAATAGGTGCTAAGCTGCAATACTAAACTATGTAGGAGAGAAAAAGCGAATGAAGAACATTTTAGGCAAACAAAGAGGACATAATAAGGGATCTCCCCCTTGATTTCGACTGCCAAAAGGGTCAAAACTGAACTTTTTTGGTAGAAAAATACAAAAAATAGAAAAAATATTTTGTATTCGGGAAATTTGTATGTTACTTTGTGGGCTGAAAAGCCTAGTTTAGAGCCGAGTATATAATATATAAAGGTATATAGAGTAGACTATTAAAAACGAATCAAATATTAAATAATTAACCAAACAACAACTTAAAAGTATTACGATTATGGAAATGGAAAGAAAGTATGTATCTCCGGAGGTAGAAGTTCTGGAGGTGGTAGTGGAGAAAGGCTTTGGAAGCTCATTTACTCCCGAACAACCGGAAGAAATGTAAGAGAAATGATGGATTTATTGAGAACAAAAATTAAGTAATTACTAATTTAAATTCAAAATGAGAACAAAACACATTTTAACAGCATTGGTCTTCCCTGCAATCTTTGCAGCATGTACGGCCGATGATTTTAATGAAACGATCTCCAACGGTGCTACCGCTGAACGTGCACTGTTGAGTGAGGACTTCAAATTGTATTTCGATGATGCCACGACGCGTTTCAGCGCAGGCGAACCGGGTGAAGGTCTTTCGTTCAGCTATGAAGTGGGTGATACGATCGGTGGAGCTATTATTGACTCATATGGTGGTGGTGATAATTTCACTGTTGTCAATTATGTAAGCACCAACCATCCTTTCGTGCTGAATGCTAACGGTGTATGGGCCATCAATCACACCATGGTGGAAGGTAACTATCTGTTCTACTTCCCTTATAATGAAAACAACCACGCACGTGGCGCCGTTCAATATTCGATCCCTGTGATGCAGGATTTGAGTGGTGAAGACGGTAAGTTCAATCCTAAAGCCGCTGTTGAGAAATACAACATGGGCGTGGGTGCTCAGTTCCTGGATAAGGAAGATTTGTCTGCAAGCGTTCAGCTGGTGAACATCTTTGGTTATGCCAAGATTAAAGTGATGCTGGACAACCGCTATGCTGGTGGTTATGTAGATAAAATTGTCCTTCAAGCAGACAATGGTAAGTCTTTCGCTTTGAACGGACAGATTAGTAACAAGAAAGTTTCGGCTTTGTTCGATAAATTGGAGGACAGCCAAGAAGATTATGAAGCCGAACTGAAGACAATGACAGAAACAGCTAATTTCAGCTTGGATAATACCGATACTTATTATGTAAATGAGCTGAATGAAACCAGTGCAGTCATGGTGGCTAAAGCTCCGGAAGGTACTGCTTTGGAAGTAGACGGACAGAACAATAAGTCTTTCGAAACTTATATGGTGTTGCCTGCTGCTGAGCACAAGAATGTGAAACTCTATCTGTATACAACGGATGGCAATGTTTATGTGTCAGATCCGACAGACTTCACAGTAGTTCGTAACGGTGTGAAGAGCATTGAAGTGAATGCTGCACGCACTGAAACTGTGCCTTACGTAGTAACTTCTGTAAAGGATTGGAATGACTATGTAGACCTGTTGGCCAAAGATGCAACAGCTGAATTCATCATTGCAGGTAGCGACTTCACTATCACCAACGATGTTAAGTTCCCGACTAACGGTGCTGAAATCACAGTTACAGGTGACTTGAAGGTAAGCGGTAACAACGTAACCATCAAGAACGTAACTGCTGATAAAGTAATCGTGGAAGAAGGTGCTAAGCTGACTACCGATGGTACATTCGGTGCAGGCGAAATCGAGAACAATGGTACATTGGTTGTTGCTCCGGCTTACGACGATGATAAAGTGGTACCCTATAAATTAGAAACTGTGAACAACATGCCAGGTGCATCTCTGTTCGTGGAAGAAGAAACCGTTGCAGAATTCTTGTTGAATAACCAAATCGATGACAAAGAGGAGGCTCTTCCTTACGGTACAGTAGAAATCAACGGTCAGTTGACACTGAATCAAGGTTCTACAAACTCTGGTGTTATCACTAACAACGGTTCGTTGAGAGGTTCGTTCACTAACAACAAGGAAGTGATCTATCCTACAAATCCTGTTACAGAAAAAGACATCAAGAACCGCGTGATGCCGACTATCGTGAACAACGATGAAATCTTTGCTACCGGTGAAGTGGTTAACAACGGTAAAGTAGAAAACAAGAAGGGTGCTGAGATCACTTGCAGCAAAACGGTAAGCGGTGCTCAGTTCAACAACGGAGGTACCATCGAATTGGCCGACGGTTCTCGGATGTTGATCACTAATAATGAGATAAATAGCGAGAAAGGTGAAGTGATCCTTGAAAAGTTGACTCAGACTAACTGGTCGATTGAGCAAGCCCAAGGTATCGTAGCTTATAGCACGACTTCTACGGATACAAAGATTGATTTTACTACAAGTGGTAAGGGCATCACAAAGCTCTATGTAAACAACAGTCTTGAAATAACCAAATTGGGCAGTGTGACTGACATTGTAGTATCTGCAGACGCTACTTTGACATTGGCTAAGGATGCTTCTTTGGCAGGTGAACTGACTGTAGAAGAAGGTGCAGACCTGGTTATTGTTTCTGAAAAAACTACCGTAGCTAACTTGGTTGTAGAGAAAGATGCTACCGTGACTATCAACGAAAATAATAATCTCGTAGCTACTGCCGTTAAGAATGCAGGTACTGTTTATGTAGGTGGTACATTTACTACTTCAACAACTGAAACTGATGCCGTTGTAGAAGACGGTGAGTTCAGAAGCACGTCAAGCGATGATACCAATATTAAGTTTGGTAATGCTCCTGTAGATGGGGATCTCGAAGAAGCATTGGTTAATGCCGTAAATGCTTATGTTGAAAATAGCAACCAAATTACTGACGGTAATGTTGATTCTTGGAGCAAATTGACGGTAGACCAAATCAAAGTGGCAGGAAGTAATTGGACAGAAAGTTGGACTGCAACTTATGGTGAAGCTATTACAAATGCATACAAAGCTATTAATCCGGACTCAGAAAAGACTGTGGATGAAATTATGGTAGAGTATGCAACAGTGATAGAAGACGCTGTTGATGCTGCTAAAGCAACTGCCGACAAAGAATTAGCAGAAGCTATTGCAGACATGGATAACTCTTGGATTGACACTGAAGTTTATACACTGACTAAGGAAGGTGATGGCTTGGATAAGATTCTGAACGGAAGCGATCAGACTGTAGCCGAAGGTTTCAAAGCTTATCTGGTGGATACATATAAATCTGATAAAGCTCTCTGGTTGTCTGCTAATGACTACAAAGTAGAAGCAGTTCCTGCATACTCGTACATTCCTGTTTATGAAGGAGCGACTGAGTACACAGTGATCGCTACTTTGAATCAATTCAAAGGATCTTCTGGCCAATGGAATGAAAATATTACAGAAGAAAAATTGAAAACATTGGATGGTCTGAAGACTGCATTCACTGTTCTCTACAACGAGTACAACAATGCAAATAGCACGAATCTGACTCCTATGGAGAAAAGAACTATCAAGCAATCTGGTATCATGGAGGACGCTGTGGTAGATGCAGTGATGAATAATTGGAATTATAAAGCTGACCAGCTCAGTGCGTTGTATACTGCAGTACAATAATCCGGAACAGTGTAAGCGGAAAATTTCTACCGCTTCCTGAGATAAAGTCCCCGTTAGTTCGGTTTTTGAAAACTAACGGGGACTTTTTTTTAAGCTTATCTTGATTTTGAAAATGAAGTAACGTATATTTGGATGGATATATAAAATATGGATATGAAAGAATTAATAAAGTATTACGGAGAGGATGTAACAACAATCGTATATCCTTTTGATGAAAAATCGATGGAGAAGGTTGCTCCTTGGAAGTGTGGAACCTATGAATTAGGCATCAAAGAAAATGATGAGTTTAAAGTACTGTATGTGGGGCGTGCAGGAGATGGTAGTGGAGAACGAGGACTTCGTGACAGATTGGAAGAACATCTGTGGGAAAAACAAAGTGGGAAAAAGTTCGTGGAAATAACTTACTTCTCTGTAAACTGCTGCAATGATGTATTAGAGGCTTTTAATGAAGAATGTAAAGGCTACCATAAATTTAAAGAATGGATGGGAACTGCCATTTATAATAAAATTCATCCGGCGCGTCCGACAGGAACCGATTATCCTTGTCCGGTGGAGGGCTGTGAGGAGTTGGATTGAACTACATGTGCCGCAGGTGTCATCCGTGCTTATATCCCATGAGTGGGGCATGCGCGACACCTGCGGCATCTCTTTACGACTTCACCTTCACCACTTCCGTAGGCGCCATTTCGATGTTGCGCTTATCTACCTGGCGGACTACGGCGGCGGCCAGTTGCAGGAAGGCACGGCCGGTGACTGTGTTCTCGTCCAAAGCGACTGGGGTTCCTTTATCGCCGCTCTCGCAGATGCTCTGCACGATGGGGATTTGTCCCAGCAGGGGGACGTTCAGCTCCTCAGCCAACTGCCTGCAGCCGTCCTTGCCGAAGATGTAGTACTTGTTATCGGGCAGCTCGGCGGGGGTGAACCAGGCCATGTTTTCTACCAGACCCAGAATGGGAACGTTCACCTTGTCGTTGCGATACATGTCCACACCTTTGCGGGCATCGGCCAGGGCCACTTGCTGCGGCGTGCTGACAATGACGGCACCTGTGATGGCCAGTGTCTGAAGCAGTGTGAGGTGAATGTCGCTGGTGCCCGGCGGGGTGTCGAGGATAAAGTAGTCCAGGTCGCCCCAATTGGCATCGCCCACGAGTTGCTTCAGGGCATTGCTGGCCATGCCTCCACGCCACAGGGTAGCCTGATCGGGGTCGACAAAGAAACCGATGGAGAGCAGCTTCAGCCCGTACTTTTCGATAGGGACAATGAGGTCGCGCCCGTCGATACGTTCGGCATAGGGGCGGGCATCTTCCACCTGGAACATCTTGGGGACGGAAGGACCGAAGATGTCGGCATCCAGCAATCCCACTTTATAACCCAGCTTTACCAGGGCCACGGCCAGATTAGCCGCTACGGTACTCTTGCCCACACCGCCTTTGCCGCTGGACACGGCTACCACGTTCTTCACCCGCGGCAGCATCTTGCCCGGTTCGGGGCGGGCGGCCTGTCGGCTTTCGGTGGTGATGGTTACTTCGACGTCGGGCGAGACGTAGGTATGGATAGCCGTCTCGGCAGCTTTAATCATGGATTTCATGAACGGGTCGGTCGGCTTCTCGAAGATAAGGGAAAAGCTGACCTTCATACCGTCGATGCGCAGATTGTCGGCCACCATCTCCGCCTCGACGAGGTTCCGGCCGTTGCCGGGATAGCGCACGGTGGCCAGTGCGTCGTGAATCAGTTTAGGATAAAGCCTCACCCCCGCCCCCTCCCCCGTAGGGAGGGGAGAGCCTGCAGGATGTTGCTTTTTGATTTCTTTTTCCATATTAAGAACCATATTAAGAGTTGTAAATTTTATAAGTAGGTAATCAGGATTGGTACGAGAGGGCATTATAAGCTCCCCCAATCGGGGGAGTTGAGGGGGCTTGGGCTTTACTTACTCATCATCAGCCCGCTCCGCTTGTCGCGTCCGTAGCTTCGGTAGTCGTCCAAGGGTATCTCCACGTCAGGTTCCACCAACTTGCCCTCGCAGGGCAGGCGGAAGCGGATGTACTTGATGGAGATGCCGCGCGCCAGCCATTGCTGCTCGTAATACGTCCGGATGCCGAGTATCTCGTCGGCCTGTCCGCTATGGTAGAGGTCATCGGTCAGCACCTCGGCGGGAAGGCGGTTGGCTTCCAGCAGGCAGCGGGTGTAAGTGAAGAGGAAGTTGCTGTCGGTTTTGACGTGTACCAAGCCGCCATCCTTCAGGAAACGTCGGTAACGCTCCAGGAAGTAGGTGGACGTCAGGCGCTTGGTGGCCTTCTTCATCTGCGGGTCGCTGAAGGTGAGCCACAGTTCGCTGACCTCGCCGGGTGCAAAGAAGCGGTCGATAATCTCGATGTTCGTACGCAGGAAAGCCACGTTCTTCATGCCCGCTTGCAGCGATTCGGTAGCTCCCGACCACATGCGCGCCCCCTTGATGTCCACGCCGATAAAGTTCTTCCCGGGGAAGAGGCGGCCCAGCCCTACGGTGTACTCGCCGCGTCCGCAGCCCAATTCTAAAACAATGGGACGGTCGTTCCCGAAGAACGACTCGCCCCAATGACCTTTCATCTCGAACGGCACGTCATCCACCACGGAGTAGGGATACTCGAATACGTGCGGATAGCGTGCCATATCGGCGAATTTCTGCAACTTGCCTTTACTCATGCCACTACAGTTTCTTCTGAAGCGTTAGCGGTCTGTGCCTTCAGGTCCTCATAGAAAGCGGCCATCGACGTGTACATGTAAGGCATGAGGAATAGGTATCCTATACCCAACGTCAGCATGCAGAGGATGGCCCATCCGATGAAGCTCAGGTAGAGCAGGAAGATTTTCATCTTGTGTCCTTCCATCATCGCCATGCTTTTCTCGATGGCGGCGTTGTAGGACAGCTCAGGATGGTCGCGCAGGATGTAGGGCGTCATGGCGTAAGAACAGGCCTTGATAACGCCCGGCACAATGAGCAGCAACGTCCACAGGAAGGTGTAGACATTCATCAACAACATGGTGCCCAGGATACGTCCGAAATCCTGGAAACCGATGAACAGCGAATCCAGCGAGGGGAGTTTCCGATCACGATACAGTTGATAGAACATGATGTACATTCCCCAGCTGATAGGCAGGCCCACAACAATGGAAAGAATCCATCCGACCATCGGGATGACAGAACATACACAGGCAACAGCCATGTAAATCAATCCGGCAACGGCGCTCATCAGCCAGTTGCCTTCCAAGGCAGCACGTGCCTCTCTGCGTAATACGCTGTTTTCTTTTAACATAGTGGTAAGAATTAAAAGTTAGTTATTCGATTATGGTCACCCAATTGTGTACGTCCGGTTCATCGCCATACTGAATGGCACGTAGTTTGTTGTACAGTTTGGTGCAGATGGGACCGGGCTTTCCGTCCTTGGCAATGACGTACGACTTGCCATTCTCCACATCATCAATCCGCTCGATGGGGCTGATGACGGCGGCCGTGCCACAGGCTCCGGCTTCCTCGAAGGTACTCAGTTCTTCTTCGGGCACCGGACGACGCTCCACCTTCATACCCAAGTCCTCGGCCAGTTGCATCAGGCTCTTGTTCGTGATGCTGGGCAGGATGGAGGTAGACAGCGGCGTGATGTACGTATTGTCCTTGATACCGAAGAAGTTGGCGGCACCACATTCGTCCATATACTTCTTTTCCTTGGCATCCAGATAGAACTCGCAGGCATACCCCAGATCGTGTGCCTTCTTATTAGCACGCAGACTGGCGGCATAGTTTCCTCCCACCTTATACGTACCGGTACCCAACGGTGCAGCCCGGTCATATTCGCGGATAATGACGTAAGGATTGGTCGAGAAACCACCTTTGAAATACGGTCCTACGGGCGTCACGAAGATGACAAACAGATATTCTTTGGCCGGATGTACGCCTACTTGGGCACCGGTACCCACCAACAGAGGACGGATGTAGAGCGAAGCGCCACTCTCGTAAGGCGGGATGAAACCCTCGTTCAGCTTCACCACTTTCTCTACCGCTTCCATAAAGCGTTCCGTAGGCAGTTCGGGCATCAATATACCCCGACACGTAGACTGCAAACGGGCTGCATTCTCTTCCGGACGGAACACACGTACTTTCCCGTCTTTTCCCCGGAAGGCTTTCAGTCCCTCGAAGGCTTCTTGTCCGTAGTGCAGGCAAGTAGCTGCCATGTGCATGGGGATGGTTTCCTCGCTGCATACTTCCAGTTCGCCCCAGTGTCCGTCACGATAGTAAATTCTCACGTTGTAATCTGTCTTCATGTATCCGAACGGCAGATTAGCCCAATCTAGTTCTTTCATCATATTGTTATTTATGTTGTCTTTTTATGATCCTGTTTTTATAATTCAAATCATGTGATTAGCCTTTAACCAACGTTTGCCACTTGGTGTTAAGCAATAAATTAAGAATAATGCGCAAGGAATGCCTATTACCGCAAATACCATGTAAGCTCCCATAATCAATTCCTTTCTTTCTTATTGTTAGATAATATAAGCCCCGCAATCAGAACTATTATAGAGAATAATACACCTACTCCGTAAATAGTGTATTTACTATCTTGAAAGTCTTTAAAAAACGAGGCAATAACTACACCTGTTAATACATATTTGGATACGTCAATAAGGTATCCACCTAATTTTTCTTTCCACATGTTGCAAATATATTCTTTATTCTTCACTTTCCCGCCTTTCTGCTAATATTTTTTCAATTTCGGCGTCTGCTTTCATCAATTTGCTTTGGCAGAAGGCGATAAGTTCGTTGGCTTCCTTTATTTTGTCGGCCAACTGGTCAATGTCCAGTTCGTTGTTGTCTATCTGGCTGACTATTTGCTCCAAGCGGCTCATGGCTTGGCTGTAGGTTTCTTTCTTCTTGGTTGCCATCTATCATTGATTTAGGGGTTTACTGTGGATATGATTTTCCCTTCCTTCAGACGGGTTTCGATGCGGTCACCGGGATGCAACTCGGCGGCATTCTTCACGGCGCGGCCGTCCTTCAGCGTGATGCTATAGCCACGGGCTAATTGCTTTTCGGGCGAAGCGTCTGTGATACGTTGGCGCAACAACTCTAAACGGTGCCGATAGCGGGTAAGCATACTTTCTACCGCCCGATGAAGGTCTTTGTGTGCGGTGAGCAACTCCATCCGGGCAGTGGCCAGCCGTCGTACGGAAGTTGTAGGGATGCGACTGCGGTATTGTTGCAATCGGATATGTTCTTGCCTCAACCGAAGCGTGACGCCTTCATGCAACCGTTCCACTAGTTCGGACAGGTGACTGGCAGTCTCATCCATGCGGGAGATGAGGTATTCGGCCGCAGCTGTAGGAGTCTTGACCCGCTGATGGGCGACGGCGTCGAGCACCGTATCGTCCCGCTCATGCCCGATACCCGTAATGATAGGCAAAGGGAATTGCGCACAGGCAGCGGCCAACAGATAGGTATCGAAGCACGAAAGGTCGGAAGTGGCTCCTCCTCCGCGGATGATGACTACTGCATCAAATTCTTCCTGTCGTTCATGGATGCGGTCAAGAGCCTCCAATATCGAATCTTCCACCCGTTCGCCCTGCATGGCGGCGGGAAACAGTTCCACCCGGAAGTAATATCCCCGCGGATTGTGCTCTAACTGATGCCGGAAGTCCCCATAGCCGGCTGCCGTGGCCGAGGAAATGACGGCTATTCGCTGAGGCAGTACGGGCATGGGAAGCTCTTTGTTTAGGGTTAGTACGCCATCTTCCTCCAGTTGTTGCAGGATTTCGCGTCGGCGGCGTGCTATGTCCCCCAACGTATAAGCCGGGTCGATGTCCTGCACCGTCAGGCTGTAGCCATACAGTTCATGGAAACTGACGGTGACTTGCACCAGCACTTTGATGCCCGCCGTAAATGCCTGCCCCGTACTTTCTTCGAAGTAGGGCCGAAGCAGGTGGAAAATGTTATTCCAGATGACACCACGTGCCTTGGCCACCAAGTTATTGCCGCGCGGGTCTTTCTGCACGAACTCCAAGTAGCAATGGCCTGTTGCGGGATGTACGCGCACCTCGCTCAGCTCGGCCTGCACCCAATATTCATCGGGCAGGCATTGCTCGATGCTGCGTCGTACCAGGGCATTGAGGTCATATAAGGATAGCGGATTCATTTCTTGTTCAAATATTCCTGATAGGCTTTCCACAAATCGGGCACACCGTAACCGTAGATGTTATCGGGATAGTCGGCACGGTCTCCGCTACGGCGTACCAAGTCTATCAACTCCTTGGCCGTCAGCGTAGGGCAGGCTTGCCACAGACAGGTCACCAGACCACACATCACGGGTGAGGCAAACGACGTGCCGTTGGCCGTGCGTTGATTGCCATTGGTACCTATCACGTCGGCCTTCAGACCCACGGCCACTACATCGGGTTTGATGCGTCCGTCGGCCGTGTTGCCTACGGAGGAAAAAGGAGCCAATACACCTTTCTTATCAATGGCACCTACGGTCAACACGTTTTCGGCATCGCCGGGCGGCGTGATTTTCTTCCACGGTTCGTCACCGGCATTCCCCGCGCTACACACCAGCACCATGCCTTTGTCGGCCATGTGGGCGGCTTGGCGGGACATGAGGGCATAATGACCATCCAAATCGCGCAAACGATAGTTCCAGGTCGGGTCGTCGAAAACGTTGTAGCCCAACGAGGTATTGACTACATCCACGCCCACGCTGTCGGCAAACTCCACGGCGGCTGCCCAATAGTCTTGTTCCACCAGTTGCTCGGACGCATTGTCTTCGCTACGGAGTAACCAGTAGGCGGCTTCGGGCGCAGTGCCCACCATGATGTGCGGGCGATTCATGGCCATGCAGGAAAGGACGTGCAGGCCGTGCGAATGTTCGGCATAGATGTCGCTTTCGGGATTCACGAAGTCGCGGGTGCCCAGGATGCGGATGTTTTGCATGGACGTGATGCGGTCGGCATTGTGATAGCCGGCATCAATCACGGCAATGGTCATGCCCTGTCCGCGGAAGCCCGCTTCGTGCAATTGGTCACCATGACTCATCTGTAGCTGGGTGATGGCGGCTCCGTAAAGGCTGTCGGGCGGATAGACTTTCGGTTGGTTGATGAGGGAATCCCGTTGCAACGTATCGCTCTTGGCCGGCTTCCGCCACACCAGTTCCACCGAACGGACGAAAGGAAGGTCGGCTATGCGGCGGGCCAAGGTCGTATCGCTACAAGCCACGGTGACAAAGTTTTCCCACTTGCCTGTGGCACAGATGCGCACGCCCAGCCGACGTATCTGTTCCACATAGCGGGTGCAGACGGGCAAGTCGGTGGAGTCGATGGCCAGATGCTGCCGCTTGCGCCGTTCGATAGCTTTCGGCGAAAGGTAAGCTTCCGGCCGGTCCAGTGTATACGTCGTGGCGGCTTTATCCTTCAGGCTGACGCGATACTTCAGCGTGTCCTGCTGTGCATGGCTTCCCACGAAAGCCAGCAGCAATCCCATCATCATCAAAAAACGTCTCATATTCTTCATTCTTAATTCATCATTCTTCATTTATATACATCCCGATCCCGCGTTGCGAAGCGATGAATGCTCCACCCACGACACGCCGTCCGATATAGAACACGGCCGATTGGCCGGGGGCGATGGCCGAGGCTTCTTCTTCAAAGCGCACCAACAGACGCCCGTCGTCCACGCGACGCACCAGGGTGCAGGGCAACGGACGACTGCGGTAACGGATACGCACGGTCAATTCCGAGGAGGAGAAGGCTTCACGCTCCCCGGGAAACACAGCCTCCTCCACGAGCATATATCGTGTTCGCAACTGCTCGGCATCGCCCAGCATCACGGTATTCTTTTGCGGATTGATTTTCAGTACATAGGCAGGTTTACCCAAGGCAATCTCCAACCCTTTGCGCTGGCCGATGGTGTAGTAAGGAAAGCCCTTGTGCTGTCCTAACTTCACTCCTTCGGCATTGACAAACCAGCCGGGGCCTACTTCCCGGTCGATTTCGGGCGAATGCTCACGCAAGAAATCACGGTAATCCCCCTGGATGAAGCACACCTCCATGCTTTCGCCTTCGTCGGCCTTCACGGCATATCCCCGTCCGCGCAGATAGTCGCGCACCTCGGGTTTGGTTAGTCCTCCCAACGGGAAGAGGCAACGCCGAAGCACCTCTTGCCCCAGTCGCCAAAGGAAATAGGACTGGTCTTTACGGTCATCATCGCCCGTCACGAGGTAGACCGTACCTTCCCGTTCCTCCAGCTTGACGTAATGTCCCGTGGCAATGTGGGCGCATCCCAAGCGGTCGGCCCACTCCGTGAGGAGGCGAAACTTGAACAAAGGGTTGCACATCACGCAAGGATTGGGCGTACGCCCCGAGCGATACTCGTCGATGAAATGCTGCACGATGGTCTGCCGGAAGCTTTCCCGCTGGTCGGCCACATGGTGCTCGATGCCCATATCTGCGGCCAGTCGGGCAGCTTCGGTCGGTTCTTCGCCCCACACCCACATGGTGAGCCCCACCACTTCATAACCTTGTTCGCGCAACATCAGGCACGTAGCAGTGCTGTCAATGCCCCCGCTCATGCCTACCAAAACTCTCTTTTCGGGTTCGTTCATACATCAATCATTTAATGAGAGGGTACAAAAATAGGGATTTCCGGCGAGATACGTGCCCTCTCCGGTGTGGATATTTCATCAGTTCCTTATTTTCCTCCTATCACCATAGGAGTGTGAAAGCTTCACAGTAGTACTGTGAAGGTGTAACATCAGCACTGTGACGATGTAACATCAGGGCTGTGAAGGCTTCACACTAAAATCGTGAATGGGTGTGAAAGCTTTCACGCTTTTTGAAGCATGGGGTGTGAATGCGCGAATGGGAGTATATAAAAAGGGCGTACCCTTTTCGGATACGCCCTTTGATGTTTAGTTTCTAATATTTTATTGGAGAGCAATGTTTGTACCGTTGCTGTTGTTATCCAATACATTGTTAGAAGTACCGCCTTGTACATTAATCTGAGTCGATCCAGTACCGTCTTGGTTAACTCTCAGCACCGCATTGCTATTGATGGTTAATGTAGCAGTGTGATTGTTTCTACCACTCATCATTACATTATTGGCATTCTGAATTGTTGCGAATACATTGTTCAAAACTAAAGTTGCGTCAGCTTCCACTTCGATAGCATCGATCTTGAATCGCTGAGTAGTTATTGTGTTATAGTTACCACTGATTCTTGCATTAGCACCTGTAGCAACTACAGTCACAGCACCATTGCGCATACGGTCTCCAGTCAAGTCAACAATTGTATAGTTACCATCAGCATCTGTTTCATCCACACTCAGTGTAGCAGACAACCAGAGTGTATTAGCGCGTACATCTACATCGCTTGTGCTGGCATTTTCTGCAATTTCCTGAACGATGTTACCCATTGTTGTACCAGTCAAGAAGTTACCATCGTTGAAGTCCAACTCGGTGATGATGATGTTTGCATTATTGCTACCGACACGAGTCGTAGAAGCACCGTTAGCATACAAATCACCATCGTTTTGGTACAGGAATACCCGGCCGTCATTGTTATTAATGATACCATATTCACCGTTGTTACCTCTTGCTATAGAAGCAGGAGCAGCTTCAGTACCAATCACGCCTGTGTTAGTCGTAGTACCATAGTTGTTAGACAATACACGGATAGTACCAGCATTTGTGATAGCACCTTCTGTCTGAGTTGCGACAACACCATTGTGTACCACTACATTATCACCGATGGTAGCACCAGCAGCTACGGTCATTGTTCCGTAATTGTTAATTAATACATCGCTACTAACGCCTGATGCGCGATTTACATTAGCATTGGCATTCAATATACCATAGTTTGTGATAGTCTGGCTTACGCTGATGTTCTTAGCAACGTTCAACGTAGCACCGCTCATCACGCGAATCGGAGAAGCGCAAGCCTTGCCCATAGATTGCGTACCATTTACACGTACTTCTGTTACATTGCTGAATGTGAATGCATCCAGAGCACCGTCAGCAACATCGCCTTCGATGACTACGCGGTGAGAACTGCTACCATTAATCGTCGCAGAAGTGATAGCACTACCTGCCAACTCATCGTACATTTCTTTGGTGATGTTCACGTTAGCCTGCAAGTTAGCTGTGATAGCCTTAGCCTGATCAACATTCCAGTGAATCAAGTTAGCCAAGTCAGCTTCGTTGTAAACGTTCATGGTAGCAGGTTTGTCGAGGCTAGTATCATCAAAAGTCACTTCCACTCTATTCCCGGTACCAATAGCAGTTAAATTGTCATTGGTCAACACATTGGTAGTAGTCGAAGTATTAGCATCGTTGGCAGTATACCAGTGATTCAACTGTATGTCACTGATAACACCTTTATCGGTATAAATATCCAATACGATTTTGTTACCATCCGTTCCCACATTTGTTAAGTCATCCAATTCTGTAATATTTGTTCGCGGAGCCACCATAGCGAGAACATTGATAGAACCTTGCGGCTGGATGGTGCTGTTGCCGTTGATAGTTACTTCCACCTTACCATTGCTTGCTTCGGCTTGGTCATAAGCCAATACGTCGCGCAAAGCGGCTTCGCTGTCATAACCACTCCAATTAGCCACATAGTAACCTCCCGTACCCAACCGACTATCTTCAGCAGGGTCTTGTACATACTGTGCTACGTTGAAATGAGTAGCATTTGTCGGAGTAAGAGAGCTATTATACTGCGTAGTCGACGTACAATCTGTAGGATCTACTGTTGCTTTATCATACACTTCAGAACCACGCAAAACAACGCGTTCGATAGTATAAGTATTTGTACCGGTATTGGTGATCGTGATACCCGTCGAACCAAATACAGGAATCATGGTGATGGCAACTGCTTCACCTTCTTCGTCACCAGCCTGTACCTTACCATAACCCACGAACGAGTTATTGTCAGTGTAAGCCTTCATCAAAGACTCCGTGTCTGTGCCTTCCAACACCTGTTCGCCAGCCGTGAACGTGTAAGCCTTGCGCAAACCTTGGTTGGCATCATAAGGATAAGCAAAGAAGTAGTTACCTTCGCACAACTTAGCTTCCGTGCTCCACACGCCCTGTGCATCACGAGTGAACTTGTAGTTCGTCTGGATGTAGTCGGTCAGCGTGAACCATTCGTGCCACAGCTTGGTTGCGCTCTGATAATCATTAGTAATTTCATCCATCAAGCAAGCGCCGATTTGGTCACCTTCGTTCCAAGTATACCCGTCACTTCCGTATGCCAAACGTGTGTCAGCTGCACCGTTCACGTTCAGCGTCACGTTCTCCACCAATTGACGACCGTCCAGCGTCGGAGTCTGTTGACTCATGCTTTCGAACTCGTCCTGAGTACAAGCAGCGAACAGTGCCGGAAGCACCATCGCCGTCAATAAATGTTTTGTTCTCATTGTCATTACACTGTTTTTTAATATTAATATTAAATTTCCATCTCTTTTTATTTAGAAGGGGAATCCTCCTGTACCGCCTTCATCAATAGTCGGGTCATTGCTTCCATTGAAGCCTTTCTCCACAGCCACCTCGATAATATCCACCTCGGGAGCTAAATACAAATTTTCCATTTCCATAATCGTAATAATTAAAGTTTTAAATTAGTTAATATAGAATATTATAATTTACTGTCTAGATACTGCTCAGGCCCTTTTCAGCCCACAAAGTAACATACAAATTTCCCGAATAAATTTGAGACGGTATTTTATCAGGACAAATGGAACATGGCGTAATATTTGTGTACTATAATGGACGTTGTAAACCATTTTTGATTCACTTTACCTATTCGGGAAATTTGTATGTTACTTTGTGCTCGAAAAAGTGCTTTAGAGTACTGTGTAGCACTATATATACCATATA
>CALUOT010000056.1 GCA_944322355.1 uncultured Bacteroides sp.
CAGCCCGACGAAGACCCCTACCTCATACGCTATTACCGTATCGGATTCGATGGAAAGGGCTTTACTTGCCTCACGCCCGAAGAAGGGATGCACACGGCTTGGTTCTCGGATGACATGAAATATCTGGTAGATGTCTGTTCGATGGTGGACAAAGCACCCGTAGCAGTCTTACGTGACGCACGCAACGGACGGGAGATTATGCCGTTGGAAACGGCCGATATCAGCCGGTTGGAAGCCGCAGGCTGGAAAGCTCCGGAAGTATTTACAGCCAAAGGCAGGGACGGGAAGACCGACATGTGGGGCATCATTATCCGCCCGACCAACTTTGACCCCACCAAGAAATATCCCATATTGGAATACATCTACCAAGGTCCCGGAAACCAATATGTTCCTAAAACCTTCATCCCTTATAACCGCAATATGACCTCCATTGCCGAACTGGGCTTCATCGTCGTCATGGTGGACGGTATGGGGACTTCTTTCCGCTCACGTGCCTTCGAGAATGTATGTTATAAGAATCTGAAAGATGCCGGCCTGCCCGACCACATCGCCTGGATTAAGGCAGCCGCCCAAAAATATCCATATATGGACATCAACCGGGTAGGCATTTATGGCGCCTCGGCCGGCGGACAAGAGTCGATGACGGCCGTCCTCTTCCATCCGGAGTTTTACAAAGCAGCCTACTCGGCTTGCGGATGTCACGATAACCGCATGGACAAGATTTGGTGGAACGAGCTTTGGTTAGGTTATCCTGTAGGCGAACAATACAAAGAAGGTTCGAACGTAGAAAACGCCCATCTGTTGAGCCGCCCGCTGATGTTAGTTGTCGGTGAATTGGACGATAATGTAGATCCCGCTTCCACCATGCAAGTGGTAAACGCGCTCATCAAAGCCAATAAGGAATTCGAGCTTGTAGTTATCCCGGGTGCCCATCACACCATGGGTGAAGCGTATGGAGAACACAAGCGCTATGATTTCTTTGTGCGTAACCTGTTGGGCGTAAATCCGCCTGCGTGGGAGGAGGTGGAATAACTCCTTCTTCGGTTACCTTCTCCAAAATATGTAGGAAAATAATCCATCAACAAGCCCTGGCTTTGATGACCACAACCCCAGGGCTTGTCAATCAAGCATTTCCACTCCTACCACAAGTAAACAATAGTATCCTTTCAACAGCATACCCATATCAAACTATCCCTTTGCCATCACGACATACAAATAATGTTAATATCAATATGATTCCCTTGCTATAACACAATATATTTATATCTTTGTCATATATAAATAGTACAATATATGATTAAGTTTATTATTGATTATTCAAGCGGAACTCCTATTTATCGCCAAATCATCGACCAGATACGTTTTGGGATAGCTTCAGGGCAACTTCAACTGGGCGAACAGCTACCTACTGTGCGGGCATTGGCCGTAGAATTAAAAGTGAATCTTAACACCATATCAAAAGCCTACAAGGAATTGGAGATAAAAAATGTACTGGCTACGCAACAAGGCTCGGGCACCTTTATCAACCAAGTAGACCACGTGCTTCAACCTAAAGAACGGGAAAGCAAACTTAAAGAAATTTGCACACAATTTTCTGCGGTAGCACTGGGATATGGTTTCCGCATAGAAGAACTGATAGAAGAACTAAAAAGAATAGAAACCATTAAATAACTCAATTACCATGACAACAATTGTAAAAAACCAAGGATGGTTAAATCCTATTTCCATTTCCGTGCTGGTCATCCCGACCGTATTACTCATTTTACTTCAGCACTTTCAATTGATTAGTCCTATCACTATGTTAGCAGGTCTGCTGTTCTTTATCATATTGTCCGCCTCCATCCGTGTGGCTGACCAATGGGAACGAGCCGTAGTGCTCCGAATGGGAAAGTTCAAAGGATTAAAAGGTCCCGGTCCCTTTCTGATTGTCCCCATCATTGACCAAGTAGCTACATACATAGACCAACGTGTCCGGGTAAGTGCATTCAAAGCAGAACAAACACTGACTAAAGACACCGTACCCGTCAATGTAGATGCGGTGGTTTATTGGACAGTATGGGATGTAGAAAAAGCAGCATTAGAAGTACAGGAATATCAAACAGCCATCGAACACATTGCTCAAACAGGTCTACGGGATACTATCGGAAAACACGAGCTGGCCACTCTTTTACAGGAACGAGATAAAATCGCAGAGGATTTGCAACAAGTATTGGACCGAAACACCTCTTCATGGGGTATCACTTGCCAAACCGTCGGTATCAAAGACATAGCCATACCACCGGCTCTGGCCGAAGCGATGAGCAAAGAAGCACAAGCCGAACGCGAACGCCGCGCCCGGGTCATTTTAGGTACAGCTGAAACAGAAATTGCCGAGAAATTCGCACAAGCTAGTAAGGAATATACTGACAATCCGGTAGCACTCCACTTACGTGGTATGAACATGCTATTTGAAGGTCTAAAAGAGAAAGGTTCCATGGTTATCGTACCGAGTTCTGCCCTCGATACGATGAATTTGGGAGCCATGAGCGGCCTCGTATCATTGGCAGATAAAAACATTCCTAATTCTGAAACTAAGCAATGACCGACTTATGAAACGACATTTCGCACTCTACCCTCTCATTTTCCTTTTGCCCATTATAATTTCGTGTACAGTAGAAGAAAAGGACATCGGAAATTTCGAAAGAATTGCCGTCGAAAAAGCATTCAAACACCCCAAACCACTGAAAGCCTCAGACTGTTTTGAGAAAGTACGCTACGTGGCATTGGAAACCTCGAACAATTGCCTGGTTGGTAATGCTCCGCGAGTTCGATTGACATCTGACCGAATCATCGTCATGACTTCACAACACCAATGCCTGGCTTTTGACAAGCAGACGGGGAAGTTCTTACATGCTATCGGACACATAGGAAACGACCCCGAAGCATGCGGAGATTTATACGGATGGCTCAACGAAGCTTCAAGACACCTTTATTTCCCAGCTCCTAATCCTCGCCAGATGACGGTCTATGACATAGACAATCACTTCATCAGAAGGCAGAAGGTAGCTCTCTTTCCTCCACCAGGTTCCATCAGTCCTTTAGAATACGATTATTTGGATGAGAATACTCTTCTGGCACATGCCTATGCCTCTCAAGACACACCAGCCCAGATTGCCGTGATACGCGACAGTACGGTTATATCCACCTTTCCGACCAAAGGCGAACCGGCTAATCCCCATGTACCCCAACTGGGTATATCCACCGAATACTTTTCCATTGAAACCGAAGGTACCGGTGGACACAAACTATACATCATCCTGGAAGATGACAAATGTAGCAGCATCATGATAGACGACCACGGTCCTTTCTGGCATCTTGGTAAAGAAACATTTTTCAAGGAGCACTTCAACGATACCATCTACAAAGTGACAGCAAATGGATTACAGCCCAAACGATGGCTGGATTTCGGCACTTACCAGTGGCCCCTCGCCGACCGATATCACGCCGAAAAAGACAAAGGATTCTTCCCAGTCTGCTTCATGGAAAACAAGCGGATTATACTATTCCGATTTTGCCAATACTTATACCACTCGGAGAAACGGAAAGCCTATAACGCCATCTATAACAAACAAACCGGCACTGTCCAAGTGGCTCCTTATGAAGAAGGTTTACTCAACGATTTAGGAAACTTCATGCCACTCCAACCAACTGCCTCCCATGCTAATGGCGAGTTTGCCCAAGTGTTACAACCTGATGAAATTCTTGCATGGTTTGAAGAACATCCGTCAGCCGACCGGCTTTCTCCCGACATTGATTCACTGCGTACACTGGACTGGGATGCAAACCCGGTTATCGCTATTATGCAATAGATAACAAAGAGATAGCAAATAAAACACAAGTTTTTTGTAACTTTGTGGCGCAAAAAGCTTGTAAGAATGGAATATAAGTACGATGTGATTGTGATAGGTGCCGGACACGCAGGGTGTGAGGCAGCAGCCGCTTCCGCCAACTTAGGCTCGAAGACATGTCTCATTACGATGGACATGAACAAAATAGGGCAGATGAGCTGTAACCCGGCTGTAGGCGGTATTGCCAAAGGACAGATTGTGCGCGAGATTGACGCCTTGGGCGGCTTTATGGGATTGGTAACGGACCGTACCGCCATCCAGTTCCGCCTGTTGAACCGTTCGAAAGGACCTGCCATGTGGAGTCCCCGTGCCCAATGTGACCGTAACAAGTTTATTTGGGCTTGGCGCGAAGTGTTGGAAAATACCCCCAACCTACATATTTGGCAAGACACCGTGCGACAACTGCTTGTCAAGGACGGAGAAGTGCAAGGCGTAACTACCGTATGGGGGGTAACTTTCTATGCCCGTTGCGTGATTCTGACGACCGGCACTTTTCTTAACGGACTGATGCACGTAGGACGTACCATGCTGTCTGGAGGACGCATGGCTGAGCCGGCATCCTACGAATTAACCGAATCCATCGCTCAACATGGCATTACTTACGGACGCATGAAAACCGGTACCCCGGTACGCATCGACGGGCGTAGCGTACATTATGAAGACATGGAGATACAAGAAGGCGAAAACGACTTTCACAAATTCTCGTTTCTCAATACCGGTGTACGCCACCTGAAACAACTTCCCTGCTGGACGTGCTTCACGAACGAGGAAGTACACGAAGTGTTACGTAAAGGATTGCCCGATTCACCTCTTTACAACGGACAAATCCAAAGCATCGGCCCGCGCTATTGCCCCAGTATCGAAACAAAAATTGTCACCTTCCCCGACAAGCCACAACATCAATTGTTTTTGGAGCCAGAAGGAGAAACCACACAAGAGCTTTATCTGAATGGTTTTTCATCCTCACTTCCAATGGACATTCAATTAACAGCTCTAAAAAAGATTCCGGCTTTTCGCGATTTAGTAGTATATCGTCCTGGTTATGCCATCGAATACGATTACTTCGACCCTACCCAATTAAAACATACGTTGGAAACGAAGAAAATCAAGAACCTGTTCTTTGCCGGACAGGTAAATGGAACGACCGGATACGAGGAAGCCGGAGGACAAGGCATTATGGCTGGTATTAATGCGCACATCAATTGTCACGGAGGAGAACCATTTACCTTAGGACGTGACGAAGCTTATATCGGTGTGTTGATAGACGACTTAGTGACCAAAGGTGTAGACGAGCCTTACCGCATGTTTACTTCCCGCGCTGAATACCGAATCCTACTCCGCATGGACGATGCCGACATGCGCCTCACGGACAAGGCTTGGGAATTAGGTTTGGCCAGCAATGAACGCCATGAATTATTAGAGCGTAAACGTGAAGCGATAGAACATCTCATCGCATTCTCTCGCAATTATTCCATCAAGGCAAACCTTATTAATTCGGTTCTTGAAGCTATGGGAACTACCCCACTCCGTCACGGATGTAAACTGGTAGATTTACTAAACCGCCCGCAACTTACCATTCAAGGATTGGCCGAACACATACCTGCTTTCAAGCGGGAATTGGACAATCTGACGGAGCGTAAAGAAGAAATTATCGAAGCTACGGAAATTCTTATCAAGTATGAAGGCTATATCGGACGTGAACGGATGATAGCTGACAAGTTAGCGCGCTTGGAAAACATCAAGATTAAAGGACGGTTCGACTATGCCTCCCTACAATCACTCTCTACCGAAGCCAGACAGAAGCTGATAAAGATAGATCCGGAAACAATAGCCCAAGCAAGCCGCATACCAGGTGTGTCACCCAGCGACATCAACGTACTGTTAGTACTTTGCGGACGTTAACACATTAAAGTTCCACGTGAAACAAAAGATTCAATAAACCAAATAAAAACTCTGATTATGAGCAAAGAAACATTAATGAGGAGCATTCGGGAAATACCCGATTATCCCAAACCGGGCATTCTGTTCTATGACGTAACGACCTTGTTCAAAGATCCCGCTTCCCTAAGAGAAGCAGTCAACATCTTATATGAAATGTACAAAGACAAAGGTATCACCAAAGTGGCCGGCATCGAATCACGCGGATTCATTCTGGGATCCATCTTGGCAGAAAAATTAGGTGCAGGTTTTGTCATGGTACGTAAACCGGGTAAGCTGCCTGCCGAAGTCATGGAGATAAGCTATGAAAAAGAATATGGAACCGACACCATTCAAATGCATAAAGACTCCATCAACGAGAACGATGTGGTCCTTCTTCATGATGACCTATTAGCTACAGGTGGAACCATGGCGGCCGCCTGCAAAATGGTGAAACAGATGAATCCTAAAAAGATTTATGTAAACTTCCTAATTGAGTTGACCGCTCTCCAAGGGAAAAAAGTATTCGATAAAGACATTGAATTGGACAGCGTACTGCATCTATAAAACAAACATAAAGGTTCAAAGGCATAGAGACGATTTACAAAGCTCTGTGCCTTTCTGTTTCCTAAGAATAAAGAAAGTAATGGCAAACAATGAGTTAAGAACAAACGACTACCTGAAAGGCATTGTCCAAAACCTGCCCGAAAGTCCTGGCATTTACCAATATCTGAACACAGAAGGCACTATCATCTACGTTGGAAAGGCTAAAAACCTGAAACGGCGCGTATCCTCTTACTTTAATCGTGAACACGAACCAGGCAAGACAAGAGTATTGGTCAGTAAGATTGCAGACATCCGTTATATTGTCGTCAACTCAGAAGAAGATGCCTTGCTACTCGAAAATAACCTCATCAAAAAATACAAACCACGCTACAACGTATTGTTGAAGGACGACAAGACCTACCCCTCTATTTGCGTTCAAAACGAATATTTTCCACGCATATTCAAGACGCGCCGTATCATCCGCAACGGTTCTTCCTACTATGGTCCTTATAGCCATCTGCCATCCATGTATGCTGTACTCGACCTCATCAAGCACCTCTACCCCCTGCGCACATGCAATCTGAATCTAAGCCCCGAAAACATACGCAACGGGAAGTTCAAAGTCTGCCTGGAGTATCACATCAAGAACTGTGCAGGCCCCTGCATCGGCAAGCAAAGCCAAGAGGATTACATGAAAAATATCGATGAAATCAAGGAAATTCTCAAAGGGAACACCCGAGAAGTAGAACTAATGCTTTACCAACGAATGCAAGCTTTGGCCACAGATATGAAATTTGAAGAAGCGCAAAAGGTGAAAGAAAAATACCTATTGATAGAAAATTATCGAAGCAAATCGGAAGTAGTCAGCAGCATTCTGCACAATATTGACGTATTTGCTATCGAAGAGGATAATGACCAGAAATCGGCTTTCATCAACTACCTGCACATCACGAAAGGAGCCATCACGCAGGCTTTTACCTTCGAATACAAAAAACGGCTGAATGAAAGCAAAGAAGAATTACTCCGCCTGGGTATTGTCGAAATGAGAAAGCGATACAAAAGCCAATCACCAGAAATCATCGTTCCTTTTGAAGTAGACTTAGAGCTTAAAAACATCGTTTTCACCGTACCGCAACGAGGAGATAAAAAGAAACTACTCGACCTGTCCATTCAGAATGTAAAGCAATACAAAGTAGACCGACTGAAGCAACAGGAAAAACTAAACCCCGAACAACGGACCACCCGACTCCTCAAAGAAATACAAGAGCAACTGCACTTAGACCGCCTGCCCATGCGCATCGAGTGCTTTGACAATTCCAATATTCAAGGTTCTGACCCGGTGGCGGGATGCGTAGTCTTTGTCAAAGGAAAACCTTCAAAACAAGACTACCGGAAGTATAACATCAAAACCGTGGAAGGGCCGGACGATTATGCTTCCATGCAAGAAGTCGTCAGGAGACGATATAGCCGTGCTGTGGAAGAGAACGCTCCCCTGCCCGACCTCCTTATCACCGACGGTGGAAAGGGGCAAATGAGCGCCGTAAAAGAGGCAATAGACGAACTTGGGCTGGACATCCCCATTGCGGGATTGGCCAAAGACAACCGGCACCGTACCTCAGAACTTCTTTACGGTTTTCCGCCACAAACCATCGGTATGAAGCAAGACAGCCCCCTATTCCACCTATTGACACGCATTCAAGACGAAGTACACCGCTATGCCATCACTTTCCACCGCGACAAACGAAGCAAACGGCAGACGGCTTCGGAACTGGACGAGATAAAAGGCATCGGTGAAAAGACGAAAAATGCGCTGCTGAGAACTTTCAAAAGTGTGAAGCGCATCCGCGAAGCATCGCCCGAAGCTCTGGAGGAAGCAGTAGGTAAAGCCAAAGCTCAAATCTTGCGAACCTACTTCGATGAAAAGAATCGCCTTGTTTAATCGCAAATATTTCGTATCTTTGTCATCCAAAGAAAGGATAAAAACATGAGAGTAGTCATACAAAGAACCACACACGCCGCTGTCACCATCAACGGTATCTGCAAATCATCCATCGGGAAAGGGATGCTCATATTGGTAGGAATAGAGGAAGCAGACAACCGGGAAGACATTGACTGGCTCTGCAAAAAGATAGTCAATTTACGCATTTTCGACGATGAAAACGGAGTAATGAACCGCTCCGTCCTCGATATACACGGAGAAATACTTGTAGTCAGCCAATTCACCTTACACGCCTCTACCAAGAAGGGGAATCGCCCTTCCTACATACGCGCCGCCAAGCCAGAAATATCCATTCCGCTGTATGAAGCATTCTGCGGAACACTTTCCGAAGCTTTGGGCAAAGAGATAGGAACAGGCGAATTTGGTGCCGACATGAAGGTAGAATTGCTGAACGACGGCCCCGTCACGATATGCATTGATACGAAAAACAAAGAATAAAAACAGAACGATATGACACTGGAAGAAGCACAGCTACAGGTAGACCAATGGATAAAGCAATACGGCGTACGCTATTTCAGCGAATTGACCAATATGGCCGTTTTGACCGAAGAAGTAGGCGAACTGGCGCGGGTCATGGCACGCAAATATGGCGAACAATCATTCAAACTCGGTGAAAAGGACAATTTGGACGAGGAAATAGCCGACATCTTCTGGGTGCTGCTTTGTATCGCCAACCAGACGGGAGTAAACTTGACCGAAGCTTTCCAACAAAGCCTCGACAAGAAAACCAGAAGAGACCAAACAAGACATATCAATAACCCTAAATTGAAGGAATATGGAGAAAAATGAACCTACACGGAGCAAGTATGAAGAAGCGTTGGCCAAGTACGACACGCACCTGAACGATGCCGATATAGCAGCTCAAACAGCCGCAATCATCGAAAAAAAAGTACCGGAAAACCACACATTGGATGTCAAGAAGTTCCTCTTTCACTGCATCGACCTCACGACGCTGAACACTACCGACAACGATGAAAGCGTGATGAGGTTCACTCAGAAAGTCAACTTATTCGATGAAGAGTATCCCGATTTGAAAAACGTGGCTGCCATCTGTGTATACCCCAACTTCGCTGAAATTGTCAAAGACACACTCGAAGTGGAGGATGTCAAGATAGCCTGTGTTTCCGGCGGTTTTCCGTCCTCACAGACCTTTACGGAAGTCAAGGTGGCCGAGACTGCCATGGCCATTCAGGACGGCGCCGATGAAATAGATATGGTACTATGCGTAGGTAAATTCCTGGCAGGCGACTACGAGTCCGTATGCGACGAAATACAGGAATTGAAAGAAGTATGCAAAGAACATCACCTGAAAGTTATCCTGGAAACCGGCGCCCTGAAAACGGCTGAAAACATTAAAAAAGCCTCCATTCTATCGATGTATGCCGGTGCTGACTTCATTAAAACCTCCACAGGCAAGCAGCAACCGGCCGCCACACCCGAAGCGGCTTATGTCATGTGCCAGGCCATCAAAGAGTATCATGCTGAAACGGGCATTCAAATAGGATTTAAACCGGCAGGGGGAATCAATACGGTGAACGATGCCATCGTTTATTATACCATCGTCAAAGAAGTATTGGGCGAAGAATGGCTCAACAATCAACGGTTCCGTCTAGGAACAAGCCGGTTGGCCAATCTCCTATTATCCGATATTCTCGGCCAAGAAACCAAATTCTTCTAAACAGCCCCCAAGGGAACACAAAAAAACATAGTATGTTTTCTTGCAGAACATACTATGTTTTCACTCCTAAGATACTATGTTCCGACTCAAAACATAGTATCTTTTTTATGCATTCATTTAGCGCGGTCTATGGCATAAGCCAAGTAAGCAACAAGAGCCTCCTTTACTTCCTCCTTGGCACCGGCAGGCAGCAAGGCCAACGCCTTTTCCTGATAGTCACGCATCACTCGTTCAGCATACTCAATCCCTCCCTGACGCTTGGTAAAAGCCACCAGATGGGCGATTTCATCGGAAGAGGCCTGTCCGTTCTTCACCTTCAAGGCCCAGGTACGCGCCTCCTCATCGGCTGTCGTATTGAGCGCATAGAGGACGGGAAGCGTCAATTTCCCTTCGTGCATATCATTTCCAGTCGGTTTTCCAATGACCGCATTATCGAAATAATCGAAAATATCATCTTTTATCTGGAAACAGAGGCCAACGTATTCCCCTAGCAAACGGGCATTTTCCACGTTTTCATCAGCCGTATTGACCGACAAGGCACCCGCTTTGGCACACGCGGAAAAAAGGGCTGCCGTCTTCTTGCGAATCACCTCAAAGTACACTGCTTCCGAGAAATCCGGATTACGCACATTATCCAACTGCAGCAGTTCACCTTCGGCAAGCTCTTGCCCCAACGATGCCACGACATCAATAATATCCGCATGCCGCGTTAGAGCCACCTGCATCAACGCAGTAGCCAACAAATAGTCACCCGACAACACGGCCACCTTATTGTTAAAAATCGCATTGACCGACAACTGACCTCTCCGTTCCTTGCTCTCGTCCACCACATCGTCGTGTACCAGGCTCGCGTTATGCAGCAACTCCAGCGCCACAGCCGTACGGAGGGTAGCCTCACAAACCTCACCATACAGTTTAGCAGCTAGTAGGACCAATATAGGACGCATCATTTTACCGCTTCGCTGCCGTATATGCTCAATGACCGACGTCAATAAAGGATTAGAGCTGAAAAGCGAACGGGCAAACATCTGCCTGAAGTTTTCCAATTCCACAGAAATAGGAGCTTGTATAATCGATGCTATATCCATATCTCAATAATTTGGGCACAAAAATACGAATAAAACAGCTAATACCGTATTTTTTTGTACTTTTACCCTCTAAAAAAAGGATAAAACTATGGATACAGACAATAAACTTTTCCTGCTCGACGCTTATGCGCTCATTTACAGGGCATATTATGCGCTCATCAAAACTCACCGAATCAACTCAAAGGGACTCAACACATCGGCCATACTCGGTTTCGTCAATACCTTGGAAGAAGTGCTGAAGAAAGAACACCCCAGCCACATCGGCGTAGCCTTCGACCCGGCTGGACCTACCTTCCGCCACGAAGCCTATGAAGCCTATAAAGCCCAACGAGAGGAAACGCCCGAAACCATCCGTTTGTCGGTACCTATCATTAAAAATATCATCCAGGCCTATCGCATCCCCATACTGGAAGTGCCCGGTTATGAAGCCGACGACGTGATAGGTACATTAGCCACTCAGGCCAAAGAGCAAGGCATCGTCACTTACATGATGACTCCCGACAAGGATTACGGCCAATTGGTGTCCGACTGCATTTTTATGTATCGGCCCAAGCACACGGGCGGATTCGAAGTAATGGGCACGGAAGAAGTGAAAGCCAAGTTCAACATCCAATCCACCGAACAAGTAATCGATATGCTGGGCTTGATGGGCGACAGTGCCGACAATATTCCCGGTTGTCCCGGTGTCGGTGAAAAAACAGCCCAGAAGCTGATAGCCCAGTTCGGAAGCATCGAAAACCTGTTGCAACATACCGACCAACTAAAAGGAACCTTGAAAACTAAAGTGGAACAAAACAAAGAGCAGATTGTCTTCTCCAAGTTTCTGGCTACCATCAAAACCGATGTGCCTATCGAACTCGACATGGACAGCCTGTCATACAAAGACCCCAACGAAGAAGAACTCCGCCAACTTTTCGAGGAACTGGAATTTCGTACGCTCATCAACCGAGTTCTCAAAAAAGAAAATACTCCCCTACCCTCTTCGTCCGACTCTTTTGCAGGACCTCTCTTTGCCCAAGCCTCCGCAAAGGAAAGAGAGCCTCAAAGCGAGGCTTTGCAAGGCGATTTGTTTGCGATTTCTGCGAGCGAGGGGACGGGCGACGCAAAAAAAACGATTCTCAGCCGCTTAGAAACACTCGACGTAGACTATCAACTGATTGATACAGAAGAGAAAAGAAGCCAAATTATTCAAAAACTGTTGACATCGGAAATTCTCGCAATAGACACGGAAACCACCGGAACCGATGCCATGAGGGCCGAATTGGTAGGCGTGAGCTTCAGCGACACCGAAAATCGGGCTTATTATGTCCCGGTTCCTCCCGAACGTGAAGAAGCCTTAAAAATAGTAAACGAACTCCGTCCACTCTACGAAAACAAGCAAAGCCTCAAAGTGGGACAAAACATCAAGTACGATATGATTGTCCTGCAAAACTACGGAGTGAAGGTAAGCGGTCCGCTCTTCGACACCATGCTGGCCCACTACGTACTTCAACCCGAACTACGGCACAACATGGACTACTTGGCTGAAATCTACCTGAACTATCAGACCATCCACATCGACGAACTCATCGGTCCCAAAGGAAAAGGACAAAAGACCATGCGCGACCTGCCTCCTGCCGAAGTCTACCGCTATGCTTGCGAAGATGCCGACGTCACCTTGAAATTGAAGAATGTATTGGAACAAGAACTGAAAGCCCAGCACATGGATCGCTTGTTCTATGAAGTGGAGATGCCGCTCGTCCCCGTACTGGTTCACATCGAGACCAACGGCGTCCGGCTCGACACCACGTCTTTACAACAAGTTTCCCAATCCCTCACCGCCCGCCTGCAAGAAATCGAACAAGCCATCTATCAACAGGCCGGTGAAACATTCAACATCAGTTCGCCCAAACAGGTGGGAGAATTATTGTTCGACCGGCTGAAGCTGACGAACAAGCCTAAGAAAACCCGAACCGGTCAATACGTCACCAGCGAAGAAGTATTGGAAAGCCTGCGCAACCGGCACAGCATTATAGGACTCATCTTGGAACACCGAGGACTCAAAAAACTGCTGAGCACCTATGTCGATGCCCTGCCCCAACTCATCAATCCCCACACAGGACGCATCCATACTTCGTTCAACCAAGCCGTCACGGCCACAGGACGCTTAAGTTCCAGTAATCCCAACCTGCAAAACATCCCCGTGCGCGACGATGAAGGAAAAGAGATACGCAAAGCCTTCATCCCCGACGAAGAATGCGAGTTTTTCTCGGCCGACTATTCACAAATCGAACTGCGCATCATGGCCCACCTCAGCGAAGATCCTAACATGATAGAGGCTTTTATCGAGGGGCACGACATTCATGCCGCCACAGCCGCCAAAATCTACAAACTCCCCCTTGAAGAAGTAACCTCCGACATGCGCCGTAAAGCCAAAACAGCCAACTTCGGTATTATATATGGTATATCTGTCTTTGGACTGGCCGAACGCATGGGAGTATCGCGACAGGAAGCCAAAGAACTCATCGACGGATATTTTGAGACCTATCCCGGAGTGAAAGCCTATATGGACCGGATTATCGAAGTGGCACGGGAACAAGGCTACGTAGAAACCATCTTCCAGCGCAAACGCTTCTTGCCCGACATCAACTCGCGCAATGCCACCACCCGAGGCTACGCCGAACGCAATGCCATCAACGCTCCCATCCAAGGCAGTGCCGCAGACATCATCAAAGTAGCCATGGCACGCATCTACCAACGCTTCCAAGCTTACAATCTGAAAGCGAAAATGATTTTGCAAGTCCATGACGAACTCAATTTCAGCGTTCCCAAGAGTGAAAAAGAGCTGGTGCAGAAAATTGTAATCGAGGAAATGGAGCATGCCTATCCGATGAGAGTACCTCTCAGAGCCGATTGCGGGTGGGGAAAGAACTGGTTGGAAGCCCATTAAGCGGTCGACAACATTATTTAACTTACAATCAGAAAGCAATCTATAAAATTTAAACAGAACACATTTTGCCTTTTTCTTTATCCGGCAGACTTCCTGCCGGATATTTTTTTGTCACATCAGGAAGCAAAAAGGTAGGCCATGCAACCCGCTCAGATTGACAAAATGATAAAATATTAGCGAAATATTTCTTTTATGTCAAACAAAGCAGTACCTTTGCAGCGGTTTAAGGCAACAAACCATAGAATATAGTAAGTTCAACATCAAAAAAACAATAAGGTTATGAGAACAAATGTATCTTTCAAAAAATTGATTGTATCCGCTCTTTTCGTAGTAGGTGGCATGAATGCCTTTGCTTATTCAATCAATGACTTCGTTTACAATCCGAAAGAAGTAAACGGACTGAAAGTGGAAGAGACCGTTTACCGCAACGATGGTAATACGCTGTCCAATTACATGAATCACACGTACAAGTATGATGACCAGAAGCGTATGACTGAAAGTGAAACCATGAAATGGGATGCCCGGGGCAACCAGTGGGTAAAAGACACCCGCGTATGCTATGCCTATCAAGGCAACACCGTGACCACGACGTATTACAAGTGGAACAAAAAGAAAGGCGAATTCGAATTGGTACCCGAAATGACCACTACCATGCAGGTAAATCCGTAAACATACCCTAACACAACAATAAACCAAAGTCTTTTTCAAAACGAGGGCCGACATGCACAAGCTGACGGCTCTCATTTTTTTTCATCTGCCCCGCCCATCGGACACACATACGGATTCCTCTGAGCAACAAGTATTTCGCACTTTATTTTCGCTTTACTGAAAATAAAGTAATGCTTTAGTAGCAATAAAGCGTTACTTTAGTCGTAACAAAGCATTGCTTTAGTCGTAATAAAGCGTCACTTTATCCGCAGTAAAGTAACGCTTTATTTTCATACTATCCATCATAAAGCTGCATTCCTTTCAGAATCAGCTTAAGAGAATACATAGCAAACAATTAGTATCCATAATTCTGATAAGCATCCTTCTGTTCAGAAGTCATCAAATTATTATTTTCATCTGTATATAAGTCGATAGTAGACTGCAAGAATGGTTTTAACGTATGATACGGCTGTACAAAACCTAAACCTGCACGACTTGATAATGAACCATCACTGACTTCGTTATCGGCTACCGGCCAATAATCAGGTCCTTGCGACAAAGTAGAAGCTTCTTTATTATGATACAAAATACGCACATACTGCCAAGCAGAATGATGTAACCAATCATAATAAATCATTTCCATATTAAATTCCCGAGCCACCTCATTTAGAATGAAATTTTGGAAACGATCAACATCGCTCAATCCACCTCCTAAAATGCTTTCTTCTGGATACATTTCTGCTTCTGAAGCATCCGATATTCCATCCCATGAAGAAGTTGTTATAGTCATACCAGAAGAACAATCCTGCACTACCTCATATGGATACTCACGCTCAGAAGCCTGAAGATTCTCCCGTCCCGGATAAAGACGAGCAATAACTTCTGCACGATTTTCACCAGGTTTATAAGCAGCTCGTTGACGAACGCGATTAATATCAGCTACAGCTGAAGCATAATTCCCTTGCAACCCATAAGCATTAGCGCGAATTAAATAAGTTTCAGCAATACGAAAAATAGGCACATCACGACCCGAATAATAACTTTCGGCACCCGGTCGATCAGGATCGTCATATTTACTGGTAGCTGGTTGTGGTTCTTTGGTCATATTATTTAAACCACCATGAGCCGTACTATCCAAATAAGCTTCATCTCCATTCAGCGTACCACGCGTAGGACGATAATAATATTTACCATCTACTTTCACCCAACGGGCAAACAAGAAGAAAGGTTGCGACTCGGCTTCTATTTTATCGATAGCTGTTTCCTTGGTGTTCTCCAAGTAAGCATATGCCAAATCTCCACTACCCATCTTATGCTCTCCGGCCACAGCCTGTCTTCCTCCCCACGACTCACGATCATAAGTAGGCAGAATATTTTCATTAAAATAGTCTGCTTGACGCTGTGTCCATACATACGTTGTGTTATCGGCATCATCATAAGCATAATATGGCAGATTTGCTGCATAGGCACTAGCACCACCGGAACCACGCAAAGCGGTCTCCATTTCTATCCAGAAAGACTTCTGAAAACGAGAATCAATCGTTTTATCTGCATATACGTCAAAGCCAAAATCATTAGTTGAAGCAATATGCGAGCGCCCACGATACGGATAGTCACAGACTTCTTCCGGAATACCCCACAAAGACACCATATAAGCCGGCGATACAAAATACTGCAAACGATTGCCATAACGCCCGTTGTTTCCGGAGGTTGCTGGATATCCATAAACACAAGAATAAATAATCTCAGGCAACGTCTCATTGGAATAATCACCTGCGGTATGGTCAAAAATATCTCCAAAATCATCAGCTAAACTGTAATGTCCATCTTGATCAATTACATAGTTAGCAAAATAAATGCAGGAATCTAAATCTGCCGTACCTGTACCTTTATACAACATACCGAGATACGATTGCGAATTAGTATTATCAATAGTTCCATCTGCATTACGTCCATAAGCAGAAGTACCATAATCTTTCCCCATATAACGATATAGGTACAATTTTGCTAAAAAATGAGCAGCTGCTCCTTTGGTTGCACGACCAAACTCACCGGAAGCCAATTCTGATGCAGTAGGAAGCACGTCAAAGCCATAACGCAAGTCTGTAATAATCTGCTTATAAATAGACTCTGAAGACTCACGAGCAAAATTATAATTATCAGGCAATCCAGACGTATAAGTACGTGGGAAATATACATCTCCTAAGAATGTATTCATCACATAAATACAATAAGCACGATTGAATTTAGCCTCTGCCAACGCACGTTCAGACTCTTCACCAGAAGCATACACACCCGGAGCAGTTCCTTCCTCAATAGCATTGATAACTCTATTACAATTATTTATGGTTGGATAGTAACCTAACATCTGACTACTAGAATATTCAGCACATAATCCATCCATTTGAGAAGCTGGAGTACCACTCGCGCTCCATACAGAAGAAGAATAGTTAGAAGTTGTCGAACCTGAAGCAGTCATATTATCCACACCAAGAAAATAGCAATTAGGGCCATGTGTATACTGCTTAGACTGACGCCATGCATCATAAGTGGCTGTGATAAGTTCACTCATTCCTTGCTCTGTATCAAAATAATCCTGTGTAATAGTGGCAACCATTTCTTCTTCCAAAAAATCATCTGTACAAGAAATAACGGAAAGACCAATTATACAAATTACAGCGTATTTATTCATTTTCATAATGTTTTTTAGGTTAATTAAAATCCAAGACGTAAACCGATAACATAATGACGAGTCAGTATAGTATTATTAGTCTGACCTCCCAGTGAATCACCACTAGAATTCAATTCAGTCCATCCCGTCATATCATCCGGATTAATACCAGCTTTCACCAACTCACCGCCCCAAATAAATGGATTCAAACACTGCACATAAATTTGGCAACGATTGGCACCAATCTTATTCAACCATTTTTCCGGTAATGAATAGGAAAGAGAAATATTACGCAATGCCACCATATTAGCACTCGTATAATTCATATAGCGACTATAATCCGTCACACCGGTAAATGTTCCTCCACTATACTGAATTGGATATTTCCCATCCGGATTATCCGCACTCCACATATCAGTTTCCACACGACGTCCCAAAGTTTGTAATAAGCCATAGTATGTTCCACCAAAACGACCATAAAAGAAAGCACTTAGCTCCCAGTTTTTATATGTAAAAGTCGTGGTAAAGCCCGTTGTTACCTTGGGAGACCACTGTCCAATATGTTTCTTATCATCCTCATCAATAGTACCAAAACCATTATCCTCATACGTTACAGTTTCCGTATGCAAATTACCATCCGTATCGGTCCACTCAATATTCACGGATGTAGATCCTGCTGTCCCTTCGGCCACTTCTACTAGAGCTTGATCTTCAATCATAGCCATACCAGGCTTCATCACAATACCATTTGCTTCGTAAATAGCTAACTTACGCAAATCCTCATTTGTATTTTGCCATAAGCGATCGTATTTATAGTCCCAAATATTATCTATCGGACGACCTATGAACCAACCATTAGAAGTATCATCTACTTTGCCATTAGCTAATTCTACAATCCAGCCTTTGTTCGTTGAAACTGAAAAATCTGTCTTCCATTGGAAATCCTTTGTTTTCACATTAACAGTAGAAAGTGTCAACTCAAAACCACGATTAGCCGTTTTACCCACATTCGTACGAATAGAGGTATACCCCAAAACTCCCGGAATAGACTTTGATAAAATCAAATCATTGGTACGAGCTTCATAATATTCCACACTACCACCAATACGACCATTCAAAAAACTAAAATCAATACCGACATTCATTGAACCGGTTTTTTCCCAACCTAATTCCGGATTTGCCAGTACATTAGCTTTAGCACCATTGGAAATTGTGGTAGACCCGCCTTCACCAAAGAACTTACCAGCACCACTGGAGGTCATAGAACCAGAAGTTTGATAAGCACTTACAGAAGCATTACCAGTCACACCATAGCCAACACGAAGCTTGAGTAAATCCAACCAATTCACATCTTTCAAAAACGCTTCTTCATTCATCTTCCACGCTAAAGCGGCTGAAGGAAAGAAATCCCATTTATTACCTACAGCTAACACAGAAGCCCCATCAAAACGTCCCGTGACAGTCAGTAAATATCGGTCCATCAAACTATAATTTAATCTTCCCATATACGAAGCACGTGTTGTCTTGGTATAACTTGAACTAATACCGTTTTGAGTCGTATCCGAATTAGAAAGTCCATACCATAAAGCCGTAGGGAAAGTACAGTCATAAGCACGATAAGCCATACCTTCAGTTCGATACATCTCAGCAGATTGCATCAACGTCAAACCTATGTTATGTATATCATTAAACGTCTTGTTATAGAAAAACATATTCTCTAATGTCCAAGAAAGATAAGTGTCTTGATCATTATAAGCCGTGTTAGGCGCATAAGCCGTATTTTCCAACGGATTGGAGAAATCTTCTCCATAATAATAACCATACCGAGTATTACGACTTTGTACACCCAGATTGGTACGCCACTTCAATCCGTCCAAAGGTTTCCAGATCTTACCAAAATCAAGATCAATATGAGAACTTAACATAACACTGGTGGCACGTGTTTCGTTAGTGGCCTTGTCTATATCCCATGCTGGATTATGCTCTAAGCCATTGCTACCTCCATCCCCTAAAATAGGATCTCCATTTTCATCATGACTGGGATAAATGGGAAGCATAGATAAAGCATATCCATAAGAATCCTTATAAGTTGTATTAGAGGAATTGTTTATAATACCGTAGTTTTGTATGGAATGACTACCCGACATAGCCATACCCATTGTCAACCAAGGAAGTGGCGTAATTTCACCATTGATATTGGCAGAATAACGTTTATAGTCTTGATCTTTTATCGCTGCCTCCTGTCCTAAATAAGCCAAAGATACATAAACTCGCCCGATTTCGGATGGATTTAGGAAGAATAATGTAAACTATTGGGCTTTCAGGGAGATACGCAGCATTAT
>CALUOT010000057.1 GCA_944322355.1 uncultured Bacteroides sp.
CTCCAGCTTCCAGGCGCCTTGGTTGATGTCCAGCACAATGACGTTCATGCCCAGGTTGAGGGCCGCCTTCTGGGTGCTGAGGCGGGTGCGCAGGCTCGAGTTGAAGAAGATCATCAGCAACGTCTTGTTGCGTCCCAGTTCCACATACTTGAAGCGGTCTTTCTTTATCTCCATGGCTTCGGCCAGTGCTGTCTGCAGGTTCCCAATGTCCTGCACGCAGGTAAATTTCTTCATAATCTTGCTTTATTTAGTGGTTTATAATAAGCCGTTCAGCTTGAGCAGCCTCTTTATCTCGGCAGAGGTGAGGGTAGAGCGTTCGGCCTTGTCGTAGATGTAGAGCAGGTCGATTTCCGTCTCGTCCACTGTGGCTACGACGGTGAGCGAGATAACCCGTGCCCCTCCGCTTTTGCCCCGGCCTTTCGAGGCGATGCGCATACGTATCTTCCGTAGTCCGCCTCCCAAGTCGGTGCCGAGGGTGGGGTTGGCTCTTAGTTCTTTACGTAGTTCTTTTAAGTCATTACCCAATGAGCGGTAACGCTTACCTAATCGCTTGACTTCATGCACGAATGTCGGCAGCGGGTCTATCTTAACATTCATGCTCCAATTCTTCTATAAGTTCGTCGAAAGAGATGGTTTTCAACTTCCCTTCTCGTTTCAGTTTCAGTTCCTTCAGCCCGGCGTCGATGCCGGCGAGGAGTTCCTCTTTGCTGATGTACTCGGTTTCTTCTGCTGCTTCGCGCTCGTGGGCATCTGCTTGCAGTTTGTCCAGCAGCCAGTCGCGGTTGCGCGGGCTGAGGGTCTGGATGAGTTGCCATAGGCTGTCGCGTGAGATGGTTGCTTGCATACGTCGTTCCTCCAATTAAGTGATTCAACACCGCAAAGTTAGCAAGATTCCCGGATAATCCGCATAGTAGGGGCGCGATTTATCGGGTTTGTGTATGCACAAAACCGCAGGTGTCGCTCGCGCTCCACCCACGGTTACTCATCGTGAGACGGTTCCACCGTCTAGAAGATTCTTCATTCTTAATTCTTCATTCTTCATTGAAGAAGGTTCTTCATTAAGGCTTACGCCAGCGGGTCCTCTTCCTGGTCTTCGCCGCCGCCTTGTTCGGTGCCGCCTGTTTCCTCTTCACCGCCGCCGGGGTTCACGGTGCCGCTGCCCGTACCCGCGGTGGGAGGCGTCACGCCGATGTACACCGTGCGCTCGGCCACGCGGGGCGTCTTCACCAACGTGCCGCTGGAGGCATATTGGGTGACGATGCGCAGCGTGTAGGTGCCTTCGGCCAGGCCGGCGGGGACGACGAACGACAGGGTCTGAGGCTCGTTCAACGCCCACAGTGCGCTGTCCACCTTCGTCTCCGTGCCGTCCTCGGCGATGAGGTAGATGCCTACCGACGGGTCGGTGCCCGCTATCTTCAGGCAAGTGCCTTCCACCCGCAGCGGATAGCCCGGACTGGCTTCGCCCAGCGTGCCGCGCGTCATGGCGTCGGTGGTCTTGCTGATAGTCGTTATGCTGCTCTTTTCGCCTATCACGTTCACCTTGGTCTTGCGGATGGCTTCGCGCCAGTCGGCACCCTGGGCGATGGTGATATTGATTTCGTTTACTTTCGGGTCCCACTTGTTGCCGCCCGGTCCCTTGGGCGAGGCTACGGCAGAGAACAAACCGGTGTTCACCCGCATGCCGTTGAGGGTCATTTCCTTAATTACGCGCTGCTCCAGCTTCACGACAGCCTCCACCGTCTCGCGTTCGAGGCCGGGGTTGACGGCCATGATGCGGAGGATGACCTGCTCCAGGTCGGCCGTGCCGGTGGTCACCAACAGAAACTTGGTGTCGTTCGGGTCGGGGGTCAGCGGGTTGTCTACTGTCTGTACATTCAGTGTGTACTCAATTTCACTACTCATAGCTCATGTTTTTAAATATGAATAAATAAATTTTCCGAGGGTGTACCCACCCTATTCTCGTAGGGTGTACCCACCCTATTCCCGTAGGGGGCACCCACCCTATTCCCGTAGGGTGTACCCACCCTATTCTCGTAGGGGGCACCCACCCTATTCTCGTAGGGGGCACCCACCCTTTTTTATTCTGTCACTTTCACGGTGATGAGGGGGCGGCTGGCTGCATCCTCGCCCGTGTTCACTACCCAATGGTATTCGGTGTAGTTTGCTTCCTGGAGGGCGGCGTTCATGGCATCGGCGGCGGCTGCCCAGGTGTTACCCTCTTCGTCGGTCACTTTGGTGGCTTCACCCGTGCCCTCACCTATGCCTTTTTCTGCCCCGCCGCTCCAGTAGCAATCGGATACAGTTCCACTCAGTACTTGCCCGACGATGCTTCCTACATTGCTGTTATATCCTGTTACACTGCCATTCGCATAGTAGCAGGCTGTGACAGTTCCCCCAGAAAGATAACCCACAATGCCGCCGGCTTCACCATGAATGACATCGGCCGTAGAGGAGCAGGCAAGGATACTCCCTGAGTTATAATTTGCTATACCGCCCACAGACCATCCTTGTACTTTTCCCTCTATCACGTGGCAGTTGGTTATGCGGCCTTTATTTATACTGGTTATCCCACCTGAATCATAACCCTCATTATTGAGGTTCGGATTGAACAAAGTGACGTTCTGAATGGTACCTTCATTATCACAAGTGAGTCCATGTGATACTCCCGACAGGTTGCTGATGGTATGGCCTTGGCCATCGAAAGTACCTGTATAGCGTAAGATTACTTCCAATCTCTGCCCTTTCATGTCGATGTTGGCCATGAGGGTGCAGTTGATGGAGCTGTTGATTTGCACGGCTGTGGCCCAAGCCATCAGGCCATCGGCGTTGTAGACTTGGTAGGTGCCGTCCTCGGCGATGGTGTAGCCGGGGTCTTCATTCATGTCGCCGTTGCCGAGGTCTACTTCATTGTCCCAGTCGCCCACGGTGATGTCGTCGCTCACGGTCAGCTTGTAGCCGAGGCCGTCCACCTTTAGCGTGAGGCTGTACGGCGTGTTGCCCACGAACTGCTGCGGGCTGCTGCTGACGTAGGTGTAGGCCTGTCCGCCGATGGTAGCGGTGACGGTGAACGTGGCAGTCTGTGGCAGCAGGATGCACTCGTAGGTGACGGTGGCGGGGTCGCCAGTGAGGGAGCCTGCCTGGTAGTCGCCGTTGTCATAGGCAGTGATGTCGGTGGCTTCGCCCGTCAGGGTCAGCGGGCTGGTGGCTTCGGGCGTCAGGGTAGCCGTAGCCTGTGTGCCGCCCACGGTGAGTTCGGTGATGGGGTTGGTAGCTTCGGCCGTCTCCATCTCGATGGTGATGTTCAGCTTGGCGAAGAGGTGGCTCAGCTTGACGGGGATGGCGCCGTCCTCGGTCAGGTCCTTGGCGGGGTCGATGATCGTGGGGGCCATGTAGAGCACGTCGGCGGTCTGGATGCCTGCCTCGGTCTGGTCGCTAATGTCAATGGCTTTGCCTGCGGTGTAGGCCGTTTTGTCCCACGTCACGCCGTCCTGGCAGAGGGCGGATACGCTGATGGGGGTGGTGCCGTCCTGCCACGTCAGTTCGGGGTTGTAGGTCCAGGAGCTGTTGACGTCGATGCGGTTCACGGTGGTGAACTCGTCGTAGCTGGTCGTAGCTTCCGCGCTGCCGTTGGTGACGCGCAGGTAGAAGGTCGTCAGGTTGTTGTCGTCCATGCCGGCGCGTGTCTGTGGCAGGACGTCGGTAGTGACGCGCATGGGCTGTCCGGTGAGGTCGATGCCTGCGGTGCCCGGTTCGTTGTCATTGGTGCAGCTTGCCGCGATGAGGGCGAGGGCTGCGAAGGATAGGTGTCTCAGTTTCATGTCATTTACTATTTTAGTATTTACGATTTACTATTTACTATTTGCTGCCTGTCATCGTTTACCGCAGGTGTCGCTCGCGCTCCACCAACGGTTACTCATAGGCGAACCTCTCCGAGGTTCCAGGGGCTTCCTCCCCCCAAAGACGGTGGAACCGTCTCACGATGGGTAGCCGTTGGTGGAGCGGTAGCGACACCTGCGGCCACCGGCATACGTGGGGAGCATTCTTCATTCCTCATTCTTCATTTACAAGGGTTCCATGATTCCCCCGCCATCTGGCGTAATGTCCTTGGCGTCGCCCCAGTCCTCCACGCTGGCAGCAAAGCCGCGTTCGCACACGACGAGCTGCACATCCACCTGGGGGGACGTGTACGGAGGAGGGGTATCTGATGTATCACCAAAGGAACTGCCCGGCGCGGCGAACGCGGGGGCTTGAGGGGGAATAGGACCCCGTGTGTTAACGGAAGTTAACGGGGGTAGTATACTTCTCTATATTATTTAACATGACGGGATATATAGGTTAATGATGGCAACAAATATAGCCATTCTTAAGGAATATGCCATGAAAAACCCCCGCAAAAATGCAGGGGTCGGTGTATTTTTTTAGGGGCGTGTCTGTCCGTTGCCCTCGATGAGCCATTTGTACGTGGTGATTTCCTCCAGTCCCATGGGCCCCCGGGCGTGCAGCTTCTGGGTGCTGATGCCTATTTCGGCCCCCATGCCAAACTGCCCCCCGTCGGTGAAGGAGGTGGGTGCGTTGACGTAGACACAGGCGGCATCCACGTCGCGGCGGAAGCGTTCGGCCTCGTCGGCATCCTCGGTGACGATGCACTCGCTGTGGTGCGACGTGTAGGTGCGTATGTGCGCCAAAGCCTCGTCCAGCCCCGTGACGGTGCGGATGGCCATCTTGTAGTCCAGGAACTCGGTGCCGTAGCTCTCAGGTGTGGCGGGTTGCAGCAGCTCGGCGGGGTAGTGTCCCTCCAGGGCGAGGCGGGCAGGCTGGTCGGCATAGAGGGTGACGCGGTGCCGGGCCAGCGGGGCGCAGAGGCGGGGCAGGTCGGTCAGGCGGTCGGCATCCACCAGCAGGCAGTCCAGGGCGTTGCACACACTGACGCGGCGTGTCTTGGCATTGCAGACGATGGCGGCTCCCTTCTCCACATCGCCCCGCCGGCTGAAGAAGGTGTGGCAGATGCCCGCTCCCGTCTCGATGACCGGGATGGTGGCCTGCTGCCGCACGAAGTCGATGAGGGCACTGCTGCCGCGCGGGATGAGCAAGTCCACATAGGAGCGGGCGTGGAGCAGTGCGGCTGTGGCCTCGCGGGTGGGGGGCAGCAGTTCCACGGTGTGCCGGTCGAGCCCGAAGGCATCCAGCACGCTGTGTATGACACTGACGATGGCCCGGTTGGAGCACTCGGCGTCGTGTCCTCCCTTCAGCACGCAGGCGCTCCCGCTCTTCAGGCAGAGGGCCGCCACGTCGAGGGTGACATTGGGCCGTGCCTCATAGATAACGCCAATCACGCCGAAGGCCACACTCACCCGGCGGATGTGCAGACCGTTGGGGCGGGTGGTCTCCTTCAGCGTACGTCCCAGCGGGGTGGGGAGCTCGGCTACGTGGCGCACCCCTTCGGCCATGTCCCGCAGGCGTTCGGTCGTCAGCTTCAGCCGGTCGTACTTGGGGTTCGTGGCCTCCATCCGTTCCAGGTCCTTGCGGTTCTCGGCCAGGATGTCGTCCGTGTGCTGCTCGATGGCCTCGGCTATGGCACGCAGCAGGTGGTCAGTTTCCTCCGGGGCCAGGGTCGGTAGGGCCAGACTGGCTGTCCGCACGGCGGTGAACACCTCGTCCAGCCGGGGTGCAGCCGGTTCCTCCCAAGGCAGGGTGGCTTTCACCGCCGGGTCGGCCGGGGGGAAGTAGGTACACGGGGTGGTGTCGGGCCGGGCCATCAGGTCGGTCAGGATGTCGTTGCGCTTGCCGTTGGCTATGTAGACGGTGATGCCTTGTGCCGCTATCTTGCGGGCGATGGTGGCTTTGGTCTGCATGCCTCCCCGTCCGTGGGACGACTTCGAGGGGCGGATATAGGCCAACAAGTCATCCTCCGGGCGGATGACGCGCAAGATGTGTGTGTCGGGTTCGGCCGGGTCGCCGTTGTAGATGCCGTCGATGTTGCTCAGGATGACGAGTGCCTGTACCTCCATCATGGTGGCTATCTGCCCGGACAGCTCGTCATTGTCGGTGAACATCAGTTCGCTCAGCGAGATGGTGTCGTTCTCGTTGACGATGGGGATGACGCCATTCTCCAGCATCACGCTCATGCAGTTCTGCTGGGTCTGGTAGTGGCTGGGCGAGGAGAAGTTCTCCTTCACGGTGAGCACCTGCCCCACGGGAATGCCATGCTCGCGGAACAGTTCGTAGTAGCGGTTGATGAGCTTGGCCTGTCCGATGGCGGAGAAGAGTTGGCGTTGGTCCACCTCGTTCAGGGTGTGCGAGGGAGTAATCATGCTCTTCCCGGAAGCTACCGCACCCGAGGACACGACGATGATTTCCGTCCCGGCTTTATACAGTTCGGCTATCTGGTCCACGAGTGCCGACATGCGCGTCACGTCAAGGGTGCCGTCCGTCCGGGTCAGTACATTACTACCTATCTTAATGGCGATTCGTTGAAAGGATGGTTTCATAAGCTTGTTTGTTATATATATGTATAAGGGATTATAAGTCCAGATGGTTCACTTGGATGGTCTGGTTGAGGAACGTGGAGGCCGATTCGGCAAACTTCTCTTCCGACTCTGTGGTGAAGTAGGTACACTGTCCGTGGCGGGTGCATCGGGCCTCCATCTCGGGGTGACGTGCCAGATAGTCCTCCAGGCTTCGGGCCACCAATTCACCTTGCGATACGATGCTGATTCCATCGGGCATGTACTTCTTGATTTTGGGAAGGAGCAACGGATAATGCGTGCATCCCAGAATGACGGTATCAATCCGTTCGTCTTGCTCCAGCAGGGCATGGATGTACTTTTGTATGAAATAGTCGGCCCCTTCTCCTGCTGCTTCGTTGTACTCCACCAGGGGCACCCACATGGGGCAGGCTTGTCCGTGTACCTCTATGTCGGGGAAGAGTTTGCGTACCTCCATGACATAAGATTCGGAGCGGATGGTGCCCGATGTCCCCAGTATGCCGATGTGGCGGGTTCGGGTCAGGTCGCCTATGCACTCAACGGTGGGTCGTATCACCCCTAATACACGTCGGGCCGGGTCGAGCTTTGGGAGGTCGTGCATCTGGATGCTCCGCAGGGCTTTGGCCGAGGCGGTGTTGCAGGCCAATATGACCAGATGGCATCCCAACTCAAAGAGCTTTCGGACAGCTTGCAGGGTGAACTCGTAGACAATGTCGAACGAGCGGGTGCCATAGGGCGTACGGGCATTGTCACCTAAGTAAATGAAATCATACTGAGGGAGTCGTGTCCGGATTTCATTCAGAATGGTGAGGCCTCCGTATCCAGAGTCGAACACGCCGATGGGGCCGGGAAGTGAGGGAAGCAGCTGTTGCATACCGTTCATAATAGAAAACCCGGTCCCCCCGTTCAACGGGAGCACCGGGACCCAAAAATTGATAAAATAATAAAAATGAAGAATTATTTAATTCCTAACTGTGCTTTTACTTTAGCAGTTACATCGATGCTTTCAGTACCGATGTAAGCAACAGGTGTACGAGCGATGTCGAAGATGTATACCACGCCTTCTGTTCTACCTACGGTTTGTACAGCTTCATCCAGTTTCTTATAGATAGGCATCATGGCATCTTGCTGTGCTTTTTCTATGGCCTGCATGGCTTCCTGTTGGAATTGTTGTTGGCGTTGTGCCATGTCCTGCACTTCCTTCGAACGTCTTTCCAAGATATTTTTGGGCAGCGAGTCCTGTTGCTGGATCAGTTCCTGGTACTTCCGGTTGAACTCTTCCTCTGAGCGTTGCATCTCTTCACGGTATTGTTTGCTCAAAGCTTCTATGTCAGCTTGGGCTTTGGTGAATTCCGGCATAGCGGTAATGACTTCTTGTGAGTTCATGTGAGCAAACTTAGATTGGGCCATTGCTCCCACGGGGAGAATGAACATAGCTACGATTAAAGCGAATTTTTTAAGCATAATTTGATTATTTAATTGATTTATTTTTCTCGTTATTGGTTACTTACGTTGCAAATGTATGGATTTTAATTGGAATATCCTAACTTTGCCAATACTTCGTTGCTTATATCAATGTTTGGTGAGGCAAAGATGATGCTGGTGGCAGAAGCCCGGTCGGTTACAACATCATATCCTTCTTGAATAGCAATCTCTTTTACGGCTTCGTAAATATCATCTTGAATGGGGTTCATTAAATCGCCTTGTAACTTGGCCATTTCCCCTTCCGGGCCAAAATACTTTCGGCGCAATTCGGCCACTTCCTTCTCCTTGGCTACGATTGCTTCTTCTTTTTGAGTACGTTGAGTCTCAGAGAGAGTCTTGGCTTTCGATTGATAATCCTCGTATAAAGCTTTAGCCTCTCCTACCAGTTTTTCCACTTCGGTTTGCCATTGTTTAGAGGATTGCTCCAGTTGTTGGTTGGCTTTCGCATAAGCGGGAATATGCTCTAAGATATATTCCATATCAATCAAAGCAAACTTTTGTGCATGAGTCGTCAAGGTGAAGACGGACATCAGAAACATGAGTAAAAAAGTCTTTCTCATAGCGCTCTTATTTTTTATAGTGAAACATGGTTAGAATTCTTGTCCTAAGATGAAGTGGAACTGGCTTCCGCTATAGGCTGATGAGCCACGTATGCGGTCGAAACCATAAGCCCAGTCGATACCCATCATACCTACCATAGGAAGGAAGATACGGACACCTACACCAGCCGAACGCTTCAAATCGAACGGATTGAAATCACCCACTTCCTGCCAAGCGTTACCTGCTTCTACAAAACCTAATGCATAGATGCTAGTGCTGGTTTCGAGCATCAAAGGATAGCGTAACTCTAAGCCTAAGCGTGTATATGCATATCCTTCGTTTCCGTACGAAGCCAATGAACCGTTTTCATATCCACGAAGAGCAATGGTTTCAGTTGCATAGTAAGAGTAACCTGTCATACCGTCGCCTCCCACTTCAAATGTACCGAACGGTGATTTTTTATATTTGTTGTAGTGTCCTAACAAACCAAATTCCACACGCCCCATCAACACAGGAGTACGTTTTACGGTATAGGGATCCATTAACGGAATGTATACTTTTGAACGAAACTTCCATTTATGATATTCTACCCACTTGTGCATTTTGTTAACGTCATCTTGATTATTCAAGTCATATTTACTATAGTCTTTGCCATCGAATAAAGAATAAGGCGGAGTAAACTGTACGGAAAGAGAAAACTCCGAACCTGTACGTGGATAGATGGGATTATCTATAGAACTGCGAGCAAGAGTCAGGTTGATACTCAAATCATTACACTTACCATTAGTAACGGGAAAATATTGCCATTCTTTCAAGACATAACGCTGATAGGAGAATTCAGCGGTGAACTGGAAATAGTCATCCGGCCATTTTAAACGTTTACCGAACATCACAGCTACTCCATACATCTGTACAGACTTGTCGGGATCATAATAATTTTCATAGTTTGTATAGTTCCCATAATTATAAAGTCCATAACCCATCATGCCGCTATAATAGCTATTATAAATATTGTTTAAGTATGCATCATTATAATACTGGCTACTGATATCCGTTTGCTTTGAGTAGAAGGCTGATACGGAGAAAGCATTGGGGCGCTTGCCTCCAAACCAGGGGTCATAGAAGGAAATACTATACTGCTGGTAGTAGCGTGCATTTGTTTGTCCGCTCAAGGTCAGTGTTTGTCCGTCTCCTTGGGGTAAAATGCCTCGATAGTTTTCACCCGGGTGTAAGAGGTTGGCTAAAGAGAAGTTGGTAAACTTCAAACTCAACTTACCGATCACACCAGTTTGTCCCCATCCGGCAGAGAATTCCACCTGGTCATTGGCTTTGGATACCAGCGGATAGCCGATGTCTACTGTTCCGTCTTCGGGATGAGGCTTGATATCGGGTTGAAGTTGTTCGGGGTCAAAGTGTCCCATCTGTTGAATTTCACGGAGTGAGCGCATCAATTCTTCACGGCTGAACAAATCTCCTGGGCGTGTACGCAATTCACGACGCACCACGTTTTCATACACTCGGTCGTTTCCGCTGATGATGATTTTGTTGATGGTGGCTTGACGTCCTTCATAAATACGCATTTCCAGGTCGATGGAGTCTCCTACGATGTTTACTTCCACCGGATCGAGTGAGTAGAAGAGGTAACCATTGTTATAATAAAGGTTACCAATAGCGTCATCATCTGTGCTAGTACGTTCTTCAAGGAGTTTCTGATTATAGACGTCACCCTTCTTCATGCGAAGCAGATAACTGAGTTGCTCGGAAGGATACAATGTATTACCCACCCACGTGATGTTGCGGAGGTAGTATTTCTGTCCTTCTTCTATCTTCATGAACACATCTACAGTTTTCTCATCATAAGGAGTGACACTGTCCACTACAATTTGCGCATCGCGATAACCCAGTTCGTTATATTTGTCGATAATGAGTTGCTTGTCGGCTTCGTAGTTCTCTTGTACGAATTTCTTGGTGCGGAAGAGGTTGATCAGTTTACCTTTTTCGTTGGTTTTCTTCATCACACGTTTCAACTTCTTGGTCTTGATGGCTTTGTTTCCTGTGATGGTGATTTGGTGTACTTTTACTTTTTCTTTCTTGTCGACGTTGATGTCTACGATGACTTGGTTTTCATTATTTTTATCATCGCGCTGATTGATTATGACTTCTGCATTTTTAAATCCCTTGTCATCGAAATATCGCTCTATCAGGGTCTTGGCACGGTCTATTTGGTTAGGCGTAATCTGGTTCCCTTTGATCATGCCGATTTTGGCTTCCAAATCTTCGCGTTCAGACTTCTTGACGCCGTTGAAATGTATTTCCGATACACGGGGACGCATGGTTACTCGGATCGTGAGCCATGCCTTGTTACCTTCTACCTTGTCGAGGGTGATGGCTACGTCTGAAAACAAGCCATGTCGCCAATAGCGTTTACAGGCTCCGGTGATTTCATCGCCCGGTACGGTGATGGTTTCTCCTTTGGAGAGACCAGAGAGATTGATGATGACATAGTCTTCGTAATTTTCGGCTCCTACTACTTTTATGTCCGCAATTTCATACTTCTTGGGTGTTCCGTAGAGGACTACCGGTGTCTCGTCTTCGGTGCTCTGTGCGAAAACGGGAGTAGTGGTGCCTAACAGGCAGGCTATGGTTACGAATAGGCAGAATATACGATAATGCATTATAGTTGATTTTGTTTTCAGATTGTAGAAGTTCGATTTATCTTATTAAAGTTATTTATAATGGATCACATTTACTTGCTCACTTGTTTTTCCGAATCGTCTTTCCCTTTGCTGGTAAGCGTAGATGGCTCGATAAAATTCTTCTTGCCGGAAATCGGGCCAATAAGTATCGCAAAAGTAGAGTTCGGAATAAGCACATTGCCATAGCAAGTAGTTACTTAGACGCAATTCACCTCCGGTGCGTATCAGCAAGTCAGGGTCAGGCATGAAGTGAGTAGTCAGGTTTTGAGCAACGAGGGAGGTGTCAATGTCTTCTGGAGCCAAGGTGCCTTGCTTCACCTGAAGAGCTATCCGACGCATGGCTTCGGTCAGTTCCCAACGTGAAGAGTAGCTTAAGGCTAGCACGAGGCACATGCGCGTATTGGCGCTGGTGTGTTCGATGCAAGCGTTTAGGCGTTCTTGCACTTTATTAGGTAGTTTGTCTGTATCGCCTATTACTCGGAAGCGAATATTGTTCTTCATGAAAGTGTCTTCCTCAATGGAGTCGAATAGTAACCCCATCAGGGCATTAATTTCATCGGTCGGACGATTCCAGTTCTCTGTGGAGAAGGTGTAGAGGGTGAGGTAGTTCACTCCCAGCTTGGCGGCTTCTTCGGTAATGATGTGCACAGTTTCCGCTCCAGCCTGATGTCCGTAGCTCCGTTTATGTCCGCGTTGCTTGGCCCATCGGCCGTTACCATCCATGATGATGGCCACGTGCTGGGGAATCCGTGTTGAATCGATTAACTCCTTATATGACATCTTCCTTCAAACTTCTTAAAATTGTTTTAGTTTGTTCAGACATCCTCGCCACACTTCATTGATTTCTCCTCCTGCCCAAATTATCCAAATATAATTATTGGGATCGGTAACGAGTGTATAGGATGTACCTTTGGAAGCAAATTCTTCCGGAAACCAGAATTTTTCATCTGTTTCTTCCCAAGCGATGCCTCCCGTAGATGAGGCGTAGGCCTCTCTCAGCGTGCCTCCCATGAGATACAAGGCTTCGTTATAATTCATTATATAAGGAGGAGTCAAGCTGGGGCAATAAGCATCTTCTGTATATAGGTCAGCCCATAGCAGTCCGTCCATCGATGCCCAAGGCGTGGTATGTTCGTTTTCAGTGGAGAGGGTACCTACCACGAAAACTTGGTTCAATCCTGTCGATGTAGTCCATAAGGCACTCGAAAGTTGTTGAGTCGGGAAGTTTTCAGGAACTTCCTCGCCCATCTCCCAACCTTGTTGAGGCATGTTGAGGTTAGTGCGGCAGAAGTAAGATTTCCCGTCTGTGTCATTACGCATGATGGCGCTCAATGTGCGAGGCATCTCGTTCAGGGTGTTAGTAGGCAGATAAGCTAACAATGCTATGATGTCCCCACTCAGTGCTTCCGAACGTTCCCATTGGATGCCATTGGTCGAGGTATATATATCGCCTCCAGCAGTACAGGCTGCTAAGGTGTCGCCACATGTCGTAATAGATTCTATCAGGGCGTCATGGGGCAAGGTCGTGGTAGACATGTCCCAGTTATAAGAACCGGGGATGGCTGAGGTGTGATAGACTTCTTCCGGTGTCGTGTAGAGCAGCAAGTGGTCATCCCATGCGATGGCTTTCCTTCCTGCGGGATTACTTCCTACCTGGGGAACTCCGTTCATTCGGTTCCAGACCATTGAGTCGGGGTCTTCTTGGTGAATATTGATGCGCAGGGTGTATTCACGGCTTGTCAGTCCGTCTGCAGCATATACTTTGAAAGTTATGCCCGATGTTGAAGCCGGTATCAAGTTTTGGGCGTTCGAGATATTGAGGATGGTGTCAGGTGTACCAGACGTGACATATCCTGTTACACTGAATGTATCAATCATGATGCTATCGATAATTGTGTCCGAACCTACGGGCAGGGAGTCACGATTGAATATCAGTCGTTGTACCTGGTCGATGTCGAACGTATAATTTTTGCCTCGAATCGTGTCCAAGCTGAATGCATGTACTGTCGCATCTGAACTATACACATAGTTGTTGTCCGAGTTCAAACACGAACTGATGGCAATACATGCGAAAACAAAACAAGCGATGATGCATAAAAATTTAGCTCTCATTCTAAAATCCGTTGTTATTTACAAGCTGCAAAAATAGAAACAATTTTTTCTACTTTCCGCTTTGCATGGAAGTTTTATACAAAATTATAGATAAAATAACGCCGAAAACCGATGAATAGCCGCCTGATGTCGAAGTTTGGCATACTTTGGGGCGCTCTTCTTCAGAGCGTGATGGAGACATGCTTTGGAGGTGAGGCCGTTTCTGTGAAGCGGTGAGTCGGGGGCGAAAGATCAATGCATACGTTGGTAAAGGCGGAAGTTATGCCCAAAGTGCATGCCACGCACGTAAGGAAGATGTCCGACAGAAGGGGCAGGTACACCATCTCCCAGTATGAGTGGAGATTCCTCTATTTGTATTTCATCCCATAGACCGGCATCGATGAACGATTGGTGTAGGTGGCTTCCCCCTTCCACGAGGAGCGATTGGAACCCTCGGAGGTGTAAGTCGGCCAATAATTCGTTCAGGTTGGCCGTGTCATAAATCAGCGTAGGCTGACTTCCGTCGAAAAGTTTCAAGTTGCCGGGCAGGCGATGATGCTGGTCAATGACCACACGCACAGGCTGTGGGCCATACCATTGGCGCACATTGAGGCTTGGATTGTCCAGCAAGGCCGTGTTAGTGCCCACGAGGATTGCCGTATGTTCGGTCCGTAACTGGTGTACTCGCATCAGAGTCAATGAGTTGGAAAGGTGTACGGGCGAACTTTCTCCCGTATGTCGCCGGAAGTCGATGTAGCCATCGGCAGATTCGGCCCATTTCAACGTAAGGTAGGGGCGCTTTTGAGTGTGGAAAGTGACGAAACGCCGGATGAGGGCTTGGCATTTTTCTTCCAACACGCCTACGATGACTTCTCGTCCTGCATCTTTCAATTTTTGGATACCTCGTCCAGATACTTGGGCAAAGGGATCACTACAACCGATGACAATGCGCGGTATCTGCTTCTCTATCAGCAGGTCGGCACAAGGTGGTGTTTTCCCATGGTGGGCGCATGGCTCCAGACTGACATAAATAGTGGAGTGGGACAACAGTTCAGGTTGGCGGACAGAGCGGATAGCGTTGACCTCGGCATGGGCTTCGCCGCATCGTACGTGGTATCCTTCGCCGATGATGCGTCCTTGGTGTACGATGACTGCTCCCACCATAGGATTGGGAGGTGTATTACATCGCCCGTTTAGGGCTAACTGAATGCATCGGCGCATATATAATTCATCTTCTTTCGAGCTCATTCTCTTTATAAGTCTTAAGTTATGTGTTTGGTAGTTTCCGTAATAAACCGTACTTTTGTTACCTGTTTCGTAAAAAACATGACTGCTATGAGTGAAGTGAACGTTTCCGTCCAGTCTATTCGTCATCGCTTGCAGGAAGTGTATCCTCGGCGTGAGGCCGATAACTTGGCACGTATTGTGTGTACCGAGGTGTTAGGCCAAAGGGAGGTGGCTTATTACTTGGGCAAAGATATAGCTTTATCCGGAAATAAGATGCAAGAGTTGGATGATATTTTGCGTCGCTTGTGCAACTATGAGCCTATTCAGTATGTGCAAGGGCAGGCCCGTTTTTTGGGACGCGATCTCAAAGTAACCCCCGGTGTCTTGATTCCCCGTCCCGAGACAGAAGAATTGGTGGAGTACATGCGGAGTGAAGTGCCCTCAGGAGTTCGGGTGCTCGATGTAGGGACAGGTAGTGGTTGCATTGCCATTAGTTTGGCGTTGGAAGTGCAGGGAGCAGAGGTTAGTGCTTGGGATGTGTCCGAAGTAGCTTTGGATGTGGCGCGAACGAATGCTCGGAAGTATGGAGTACAGGTGAACTTTGAGCAGCGTGATGTGTTTCAAACTGTCCCGCACGAGGGGGAAGCGTATGACATCATTGTGAGTAATCCGCCTTATGTCACTGAATCCGAACGAGCGAGCATGCATCCTAATGTGTTGAATTGGGAGCCGAGAAGTGCTCTTTTCGTACCCGATGAAGACCCGCTTCGTTTCTATCGGTGTATCGCTCGACTGGGTACACGGATGTTAGCGTCCGGTGGAAGGTTATATTTCGAAATTAACCAGACTCAAGGTGTCCCTTTGGCACATATGCTTCGTGAAGAAGGCTATGCGGACATTCGAGTGTGGCAAGATATTGCTCATCAGGATCGCTTTGCCACAGCAGTATTAACTAAAAAACGAATTTACCATGATTGATGAACAAGAGGCCTGGAAACGTATGACGCGTTTTTGCTCCCAAGCCGAGCATTGTCCTTTTGAGGTGAGCGAGAAACTTCGTCGGTGGAGTCTCCCCTATGAAGCGGTCACCCGTATTGTACAGACGTTAGAAGCCGAAGGATACCTGAACGAAGAGCGATATTGCCGAGCTTTCGTGCGCGATAAGTATCGTTTTGATAAGTGGGGGCGCATTAAAATTGCTCAAGTTTTACAAATGAAGCAATTACCCCTTGGAATGATACAAATCGCTTTGGAAGAAGAAGTGGACGAGGATGAATATCGCTCTTATTTGTCAGCCTTGTTACAGGCCAAGCGCCGGGCACTTCGAGCCACCAACGATTATGAACTTCGCGGGAAGTTGATGCGTTTTGCTTTGGGCCGAGGATTCGAAGGAGATGAAGTGGAGCGTTGTTGGGATGTTTTGGATGAGAAATGAAAGCTGGTTTGAAAAAATATCTGCCCTCTCTCTTTTTATTTTCATCCACTTTCTATAACTTTGCGCCATCTTTTATTATAATCGTTATTCGCTATGAGAAATTTAGAAAAATTGTTCGCGGAGAAATTGCTGAAAATTAAGGCTGTAAAGATACAACCGGCTAATCCTTTTACTTGGGCTTCAGGATGGAAATCTCCTTTCTATTGTGATAACCGGAAAACTTTATCTTATCCTTCGCTTCGCAATTTTGTGAAAATTGAAATCACCCGGCTCGTATTGGAGCGTTTTGGCCAGGTGGATGCCATAGCTGGTGTAGCTACAGGGGCGATTCCTCAGGGGGCGTTGGTGGCCGATGCTTTGAATTTGCCTTTTGTATATGTACGTTCTACGCCGAAAGACCACGGCTTGGAGAATTTGATAGAAGGCGAACTTCGTCCTGGGATGAAAGTGGTTGTCATCGAAGATCTCATTTCTACTGGAGGAAGTAGCTTGAAAGCGGTTGATGCTATTCGGCGCGACGGATGCGAGGTGATTGGAATGGTGGCATCATACACTTATGGATTCCCTATTGCCGAAAAGGCGTTCAAGGAGGCCAAGGTGTCTTTGGTAACGTTGACTAACTACGAGGCGGTGCTTGACGTGGCTTTGCGTACAGGTTATATAGAAGAGGGTGATATCCCTACTTTGGAAGAATGGCGGAAAGATCCGGCTCATTGGGACGCCGTAAAATAAAGCGGAAAATTTGGAAAACATTAAATTTTTCATAATTTGAATTTTTACATAAGAAAATGGTGGGAGGCTGTATCCGGTGAGGATGCATCCTCCATTTTTTGTATAAAGTAAATATAGTGATATGGCAAAATTCGAAAGTAGCGTAAAGGTCGTGAAGGCTTCGCAAAGTGCTGTATACGGAAAACTTTCCGATTTAAGCAATCTGGAAAAAATTAAAGATAGTGTACCTCAGGACAAAATGAAAAACCTCACTTTTACGTCCGATAGTTTAAGTGTGGAAGTCCCACCGGTAGGTACTATCACATTGGAAATTGTGGAGCGAGAACCAGAGAAGTGTATCAAGTTTGGTTCAACCAGTTCGCCTCTTCCTTTCAATCTGTGGATTCAGCTCGTTCCTCTGAGCGAAACGGAATGTAAGATGAAGTTGACCATTGGTATTGAACTGAATCCTTTTGTAAAGGCTATGGTGCAAAAGCCTTTGCAAAATGGACTGGAGCAGATGGCCGAAAACTTGGCAAAGTTACCTTATTAATAATTAATAATTAGCGCATTCATATATTCAAAATTATGGCTCAGAAACTTTGGGAAAAATCTGTTCAGGTGAATCGGGAAATTGAGCGTTTCACTGTGGGGCGCGATCGGGAGTTGGACCTTTATTTGGCAAAGTATGATGTGTTGGGTTCGATGGCGCATATCACAATGCTCGAAAGTATTGGCTTACTCGAAAAAGATGAGTTGGAGACATTGCTGGCCGAATTGAAGCAAATCTATGGTGTGGCCGAGCAGGGTGACTTTCTCATCGAAGAAGGGGTAGAGGACGTACACTCGCAAGTGGAGTTGATGTTGACACGCAAATTGGGCGATATGGGTAAGAAAATACATAGCGGGCGTTCGCGCAATGATCAGGTGCTGCTCGACTTGAAACTTTTTACCCGGGCACAGCTGAAGGAAATAGCCGGATTGGTGGAAATGTTGTTCGGAGAGTTGATTGCACAAAGCGAACGCTATAAGGACATTTTAATGCCCGGTTATACCCATTTGCAAATAGCCATGCCTTCGTCTTTTGGACTTTGGTTTGGGGCTTATGCCGAGAGCTTGGTGGACGATATGCTCTTCCTTCAGGCCGCTTACAAGATGTGTAATCGTAATCCGTTGGGTTCGGCGGCAGGCTATGGTTCTTCTTTTCCGTTGAATCGAACGCTGACAACCCGCTTGTTGGGGTTTGATGCTTTAAACTATAACGTAGTGTACGCTCAGATGGGACGGGGGAAGATGGAGCGCAATGTGGCATTTGCTTTGGCAAGCATTGCTGGTACCCTTTCCAAGTTGGCTTTTGACGCTTGCATGTTCAATAGCCAAAATTTCAGTTTTGTGAAACTTCCGGACGAATGCACTACTGGTTCAAGTATTATGCCTCATAAGAAGAATCCTGATGTCTTTGAATTGATTCGGGCAAAGTGTAACAAAATTCAGTCACTCCCTCAGCAGATTATGATGATAGCCAACAATTTACCTTCTGGCTATTTCCGTGACCTTCAGATTATTAAAGAAGTATTCTTGCCCGCTTTTGAGGAATTGAAAGACTGCTTGCGGATGACCATTTATATTGTGGAGCGCATTAAAGTGAATGAACATATCCTTGACGATGATAAGTATTGGCCGATATTTAGCGTGGAAGAAGTGAATCGGTTAGTACGTGAAGGGATGCCTTTCCGCGATGCGTATAAAAAGGTGGGTTTGGATATCGAGGCCGGACGTTTCGTATCCGATAAGCAAGTGCATCACACTCACGAAGGAAGCATCGGTAATCTGTGTAATGATCGCATTACAGACCTGATGCGTCAGGTGGTCGACGGTTTTCCTTTCGGACAGGTAGAGCAAGCCGAACAAGCGCTTCTGGGACGTGGATAAATTATTTGCTTTCTTCTTTTTTTGCGGGAAAAGTTTGGAGGTAAAGACGAAACTTTCTATCTTTGCACCCGTCAACGAAAGAAATCGGCGGAAATAGCTCAGTTGGTAGAGCACAACCTTGCCAAGGTTGGGGTCGCGAGTTCGAGTCTCGTTTTCCGCTCTTATAAGAGGGCTGCTCGAATGGTGGAATCGGTAGACACGAGGGACTTAAAATCCCTTGGCCAGTGATGGCTGTGCGGGTTCAAGTCCCG
>CALUOT010000058.1 GCA_944322355.1 uncultured Bacteroides sp.
CGTCACAGTGGGAGAGTAGGTAGCTGCCGTTTTATTGAGTAGGGGAGTCGGTTTCGAAACATAAGAAACTGACTCCCCTTTTTTGTATGTATCTGTTGTCTTTTTCTTATAACTTTGATATATAAATCAGGTTTTATATTTAAATTTGCCTGGGATCTAAAACTATGCTTATGAATAGCGAATGTCTATATAATGATTTTCCTACTTTCCTTCGACGATTTTTCACTTGTAAAGTGCAAAAGATTTCATTAAATGCGGGTTTTACTTGTCCTAATCGAGATGGAACTGTAGGGTATGGTGGATGTACATATTGTAATAACCAGACTTTTAGTCCTGACTATTGTCATTCCAAACGTTCTGTATCTCAACAACTGAAAGAAGGAAAGCTATTTTTTGCTCATAAATATCCGGATATGAAGTATCTGGCATATTTTCAGGCTTATACTAATACGTATGCTGATCAGGATAAGCTTAAGCAATTATATGAAGAGGCTTTGTCGGTAGATGGTGTGGTAGGAATTGTGATAGGAACTCGTCCCGATACAGTATCCGATAGGTTGTTGGATTATCTGGCAGACCTGTCCCGACAAACTTTTGTTTTGATCGAATATGGTATAGAGAGTGCTTTGGATTCAACGTTGATTCGAATTAATCGAGGGCATAATTGGCAAACTACGGTGGATGCCTTGGAACGTACGGCTTCGCGTGGTCTTCTTACGGGAGGACATGTCATTCTGGGACTTCCTGGCGAATCACGTGAGAACATATTGGAACAGACTTCGGCTATTTCTTCACTTCCTCTTCATACCTTGAAACTCCATCAGCTGCAATTGATACGGGGTACCCGTATGGCACAAGAGTATATCATTCGTCCGGAGGATTTCCATCTTTATGAAGATGTAAATGAATATATTGACTTAGTCATTGATTATATCCAACGTTTACGTCCTAATATCGTATTAGAACGTTTTGTTTCTCAGTCTCCTCGTGAATTGCTTATCGGTCCCGATTGGAGGATGAAGAATTATGAATTCTTACATCGTCTGCAAAAAAGAATGAAAGAACGGGAAGCATATCAAGGTAAGTTGTACAGAATACCATAAAAAAACGTACATTTGTACCGCATATTTTTAATACATAACTGAAACAGAGGTAAGCTATGAAGGAAAAAAGTTTAATTAAAGGAAACATTCACTATGTGGGAGTAAATGATCGTAATAAACACCTCTTTGAAGGCATGTGGCCTTTGCCTTACGGAGTCTCTTATAATTCCTACTTGATAGCCGATGACATCGTGGCTTTGGTAGATACAGTTGATGCAGGTTTCTATGAGCGCTATTTGAATCAGATACGTTCTGTCATAGGTGACCGTCCTATTCAATATCTTATCATTAATCACATGGAACCCGATCATTCGGGGTCTTTACGACTGATTAAGCAACATTATCCTGACATTATTTTGGTAGGTAACAAGCAAACTTTTGGTATGGTGGAAGGATTTTATGGTGTGACAGGTGAACGTTATGAAGTAAAAGATGGCGATTTTCTTGATTTAGGTCATCATAAATTACGCTTTTATTTAACGCCGATGGTGCATTGGCCTGAGACGATGATGACATTTGACGAAACCGATGGCGTACTCTTTGCCGGTGATGGTTTTGGATGTTTCGGTACGTTAGACGGAGGATTTCTGGATACGCGTATCAACTTGGATAAGTATTGGGATGAAATGGTTCGTTATTACTCGAATATTGTAGGTAAATATGGTAATCCGGTACAAAAAGCTTTGGCTAAGCTTGGTGGTCTGCCGATTACCACTATCTGTTCAACTCATGGTCCGGTATGGACGGAAAATGTGGCTCGTGTGGTGAGCATTTACGATCGTCTGAGTCGGTATGAAGCAGAGGAGGGAGTAGTCCTTGTTTATGGAAGTATGTATGGGCATACGGAAGAGATGGCTGAAACCATTGCTTCGGAACTTTCGGAGCAAGGTATCAAGAATATCGTATTGCATAACGTAAGTAAAAGCCATCCGTCATCTATTCTGATGGATATATTTAAGTATAAAGGGCTTATCGTAGGAAGTCCTACTTACTGCAACCAGATTTATCCGGAAGTAGAATCTCTGTTGGACAAAATTCTGTTGCGTGAGGTAAAAGGACGTTACTTTGGATATTTTGGTTCATTCTGTTGGGCGGGTGCTGCCGTGAAGCGTATGGCAGATTTTGCGGAAAAGAGCAAATTCGAATTAGTGGCTGATCCGGTAGAGATGAAGCAAGCCATGAAACCGCTTATCTATGAACAATGTGCCCATTTGGCACGAGCTATGGCCGAGCGTTTGAAGAAAGACAGAAATTAGATTACAAAACTTTAAAAGTATAAACTATGAGGCTAATTATTCAACCGGATTATCAGTCCGTATCTAAGTGGGCCGCTAATTATGTGGCCTCTAAAATAAATGCTGCCGCTCCTACATCCGAGAAACCTTTCGTTTTGGGGTGCCCGACTGGTTCATCACCTTTAGGTATGTACAAGGAATTAATTGACTTGAACAAGCAAGGGGTGGTTTCTTTTCGTCATGTGGTAACTTTCAATATGGATGAATATGTAGGTTTACCACAGGGACATCCTGAAAGTTACTATTCTTTCATGTGGAATAATTTTTTCAGTCATATTGATATACAGCCAGAGAATACAAATATCTTGAATGGAAATGCTGCTGATTTGGAAGCTGAGTGTGTACGTTATGAAGAGAAAATCAAATCATACGGGGGCATTGATTTGTTTATGGGAGGTATTGGACCTGATGGACATATTGCTTTCAATGAACCGGGCTCATCTTTGGCTTCTCGTACTCGTCAGAAAACATTGACTACAGATACCATTATAGCTAATTCTCGCTTTTTTAATAATGATGTAAACCAAGTACCTAAAACGGCGTTGACCGTAGGAGTAGGTACTGTGCTCAGTGCTAAAGAAGTGATGATTATAGTCAATGGTCACAATAAGGCGCGTGCGCTTTATCATGCAGTTGAAGGCCCGATCACACAAATGTGGACTATCAGTGCCTTGCAGATGCATGAAAGAGGCCTTATTATCTGTGATGATGCAGCTACGGATGAACTAAAAGTAGGTACTTACCGCTATTTTAAAGATATTGAATCTGAGAATTTGGATCCCGAATCATTGTTGAAGTAAAAGGTTTATCCTTCATCCAACCATCCAATTCCTTGGCGGATTATTTCGGCTCCACCTTGTGTACAATCCACCACGGTGGAGCCTTGGCTTCCGCCTATACCTCCATCAATAACTAGATCTACCCAATCACCAAATTTTTCATTGATCAATTCTGGGTCGGTGATATATTCGATGTCTTCATCCTCCTCATGGGGAAGAGTTGTTGTCATAATAGGGGCATCCAATAGACGCGCTATTTCTTGTGTGATAGGATTGTTAGGCATGCGTATGCCTACTTCTTTACGGTTGCGAAATATCTTGGGGAGGTGATTCGTCCCATTCAAAATAAAGGTAAAAGGTCCGGGTAAGTTACGCTTCATTAACTTAAAGGTACTATTATCCATCTTGGCATATTCACTAATACTGCTTAAATCGTAGCATACGATGGATAAATTGTTCTTTTTAGGGTCAATCTTTTTAAGACGGCAAATGCGTTCAATGGCTCTTTCCTTCAGTCCATGACATCCAATGGCATACATCGTATCAGTAGGGTAGATGATAAGTCCACCATCGTTCAGTATGTCAATAATCCGTTGTAAGGAGTCGGAATCATTGTTTTTAGAGTAAAGTTTCAATAACATAAAGCAAAAAGATAATTTGGGGACAAAAATAGTGAGAATGGATTGGTATTCAAAAAAAGAAACGGGATATTTCTTCTCCATGTATGTACGGCTATATTCTTTTCCATCAGCTTGTTAAAATATATGCAACATTTATTAACTATTAGACTGTGCAGTATTTGGCCGGGATGGCTCATTTAAATAGGCGAAAGCGGCTCATCCAGGGATGACGCATAAAATTTAGTATTAACCCAAATCTTAAATTAGAAAAAAATGAGAAAAGTTTTTAAACCTGTGAGATTGTTTATTCCTATGCTCTTATTGGGCTGTTCTTTGGGCTTTGTAGCTTGTAGCGATGATGAGGATGAACAAAAGTTGCCGGATGAAGTAACAACGGAATCTATGTATGGCGAGTATTTAGGAAAAATAACCAGTAGCAGCGTTTCTTCTTCAGAAGGAGAGGATGGAGAAGGAGAGGGGACTCCGGAAGGAACCGATATTTCGGGTACCATCAATAATGATACCGTATATCTTGAAAATTTCCCTATCAAAGACATTGTGATGTCTGTGGTTAAAGATGAAAATCTGACTAACCAAATTGTAGAAGCTGTAGGTGAGGTGGATTACAAAATAGGTTATGAACCTACGTTGACATCGGCTAAAGACAGCATCAAGATGGCATTAAATCCTGAATCTCTGAAGCTTTCTATTGCCATTCCTTCAACTACAGAAGGTGAAGAAGCACAAACTCTGTCTATTGAAGTTAAAGTAGAAGCAGGAGAGGGTGCTGGATATGCTGTAGAAAATGGAAACGTAAAATTCAACTTCACGGCTACAGAAGTATTGCTGGGTGAGGGAGAAGAGCAAAATCCGCTTCCTGACTTCAATGCAACTACTTTCAATTGTGATATGAACCAGAGCCGGGTTACTCCTCACTTTTAAATGAGTATTTGAGGATATTTCCTTAGAAGGATAGCCACCAGATACGCAGGTGTAAAGGAAAAACTTTAACATCGGGCGTGTGTGGTGGCTATATTTTTATCCTTTTATGTTACATAACATATAAAGCTTTGTAGGACTATTCAATTAATAGTGTTACTTTTACACTCGAAATATGCCAAATATCTAATTTACAAATTATATTAGCACATGAAAAGTCACATTCTTTTCGCAGGTATTGCTTCGTTGTTACTGGCATCCTGCTCTTCTAAGCCTGAGGTCACGTTGACTCAATCGGGTTTGAATCCAATCAACTTCCAGACAACCGTTCGTGGAGAAGCTACTAACCTTTATACCCTGAAAAACCAAGCAGGGATGGAAGTCTGTATCACCAATTTTGGGGGGCGTATTGTCTCTGTTATGGTTCCTGATAAAAATGGGGTTATGCAAGATGTAGTATTAGGCTTCGATAGTATCGCCGACTACATAAATATCCCCAGTGATTTCGGCGCTTCCATTGGGCGTTATGCCAATCGTATCAATCAAGGCCGTTTCGTACTGGATGGTGACACGATACAGCTTCCTCAGAATAATTACGGGCATTGCTTGCATGGTGGTCCGCAAGGGTGGCAATATCAGGTTTACACAGCGAAAGCGTTAAGTGATAACGCTCTCGAGTTGACACGCACTTCTCCAGACGGTGATGAGAACTTTCCGGGCAATGTAACGGCTAAGGTCCTTTTCACCTTGACAGAGGATAATGCCATCGACATTAAATACACGGCTACTACCGATAAGAAGACAATCATTAACATGACTAATCATTCTTACTTCAACCTGTCGGGTGATCCTGCAAAAGCTGCAACAGATCATATACTTTATGTCAATGCGGACCATTATACACCGGTGGATAGCACTTTTATGACTACAGGCGAGATTCTTCCCGTCAAAGGTACGCCTATGGATTTTACTACTCCCAAGACCGTAGGGCAGGATATCAGTAATTTCGATTTTGTTCAGTTGAAAAACGGAAATGGCTATGACCATAACTGGGTGTTGAATACGAAGGGCAATGTGACTCAATTGGCAGCTAAGCTGACTTCGCCTGAGACAGGAATCAGCGTGGAAGTATATACGAATGAACCGGGTATACAAGTATATACGGGTAATTTCCTCGACGGCACCGTCACCGGAAAGAAAGGTATCGTTTATAACCAGCGTGCTTCTGTATGTCTGGAAACTCAACATTATCCCGATAGCCCCAATAAACCGGAGTGGCCATCTGTCGTATTAGAGCCTGGCCAGACTTATAGCAGTGAATGTATATTCAAGTTCACGGTGGAAAAATAACCTTATTATCTTACTTATAAAAACAGATTATTAGTTATGAATTGGAATTCAAATGAATTTATTTGGCTGGATTGGGCTGTTCTGGTGCTGGGAGTCCTCGCTATTGTATGGGCAGTTTATCGCTCCATCAAGAAAGATCAGGAGAAAATGAAAGGAGCTGATAGCCAAGATTATCTTTTTGGTAAGGGCGAGCCTTGGTATATCATTGGTGCGGCTATTTTTGCTGCCAATATCGGCTCTGAACATTTGGTAGGCCTTGCTGGAACTGGAGCTAAAGACGGTGTGGGAATGGCTCATTGGGAAATGCAAGGTTGGATGATTCTGATTTTAGGTTGGTTATTTGTACCTTTCTATCAGTTGTTGAACAACAAAATGGGTAAGATTATAACTATGCCCGATTTTCTTAAGTTCCGTTACACGAAACGTACAGGTTCGTGGCTATCCATCATTACATTGATAGCTTACGTGCTGACTAAAGTTTCAGTAACAGCTTTCACCGGTGGTATTTTTTTTGAATATCTTCTGGGTTTACCATTCTGGTATGGTGCTATTGGGTTGATAGTTGTCACTGCCATATTTACGGTTTTTGGAGGAATGAAGGGAGTCATGACCTTATCTGCTATCCAGACTCCTATCCTTATTATTGGTTCTTTCCTCGTGTTGTTCCTCGGTTTAAGCATGTTGGGTAATGGAAGCATCACAGAAGGTTGGTCACAAATGATGGCTGTATGTAACGCGGCACATGATGGTTTTGGAACCACTCACATGTTCCATACCGATCCGGCTGATCCCATGTATCCGCAATTTCCCGGGTATGTAGTATTCTTAGGGGCATCGATTATTGGTTTCTGGTATTGGTGTACTGATCAACATATTGTACAACGTGTGCTTGGACAAACCAAAGGAGAAGACAATGCCAAGGTAATGGCACGTGCTCGTCGGGGTACCATTGCCGCCGGTTATTTCAAGTTGCTTCCTGTCTTCATGTTTTTAATCCCCGGAATGGTTGCTTATGCACTTGCGCAAAAAACAGGTAGTGGTATCGTGATGGATATCACTAACGCTCACGATACAGATGGTGCATTTGCCATGATGGTGAAGAATATTCTTCCCGCAGGTATTAAGGGCCTTGTGACTATCGGATTTATCTGTGCTCTTGTTGCGTCCTTGGCTGCTTTCTTTAATAGTTGCGCCACGTTGTTTACGGAAGATTTCTACAAACCTATGAAGAAAGGTATGAGCGAGAGCCATTATGTACTTGTCGGTCGTGTGGCAACAGTAGTCGTAGTTATTTTAGGTTTGGCTTGGATGCCTATTATGATGAATATGGGTAATTTGTATTCTTATCTTCAGGATATCCAATCGTTGATTGCGCCCGCCATGGTAGCTGTATTTACACTGGGTATTTTCTCAAAGAGAATCACTCCTAAGGCTGGTGAATGGGGACTTATAGGTGGTTTCTTAATCGGTATGTTACGATTGTTGACCAATGTTATGACCAATTCAGGCAAGGCCACTATGGATGGTGCGTTTTGGGATTGCACCACATGGTTCTGGCAAACCAACTGGCTGATTTTTGAAGTATGGTTATTAGTGTTCGTTATTATTGGTATGTTTGTGATTTCTTTCTTCACACCGAAACCAAGTGCTGAACAAATTGCGGCCATTACTTTCACAAAAGACTATAAGAACTCTATTCGCAATAGTTGGAATAAGTGGGATGTCATTGCATCATTGGGAGTTGTTATCCTCTGTGCATTATTCTACGCTTACTTTTGGTAATTAGCAAGAATCAGGAGCTGATTATGCCCCTGATTCTTATAAACTATATAGATAAATGGGTAATTATTACAGTTCAAATCCTCGGTTTTATGTCGGCATAGACTGCATTATCTTCGGTTTCTCTAATGGAGAATTGAATTTGCTGCTATTAAAACGTAATTTTGAACCAGCTAAAGGCGAATGGTCACTCATGGGTGGATTTGTTCAAGCCGATGAAAATACTGACGATGCTGCTAAACGGATATTGAACGAACTCACTGGATTGAATAATGTATATATGGAACAGGTGGGAGCTTTTGGAAATGTGAATCGTGACCCAGGAGAACGGGTTATCTCTATCGCCTATTATGCATTAATCAATGCAGATAAGTATGATCGTGAATTAGTGCAGCGTCACAACGCTCATTGGGTAAATATCAATAAGTTACCTCCATTGATTTTCGATCATACACACATGGTAGAACAGGCACGCAAATTGATGAAACAAAAAGCATCAAGTGAGCCTATAGGATTTAATCTGCTTCCCAATTTATTCACATTAAGTAAATTACAAAGTCTTTATGAGGCTATTTACGGAGAAACTCTGGATAAAAGAAACTTTCGTAAACGGATAGCCAATATGGAATACATTGAGAAGACTGATAAAATAGACAAAACCTCTTCCAAAAGAGGAGCTGCTCTTTATCGTTTTAATCCTAAAGTCTACCAAGAAGAACAAAAATTCAAACTATAACCCAAAATGACTCAATTATGTTAGAAGAATTAAAAGAAAAAGTATTTCATGCTAACCTTGATTTGGTGAAACATGGACTTGTTATCTTCACATGGGGGAATGTATCGGCCATCGATCGTGAAAGCGGATTGGTGGTTATTAAACCCAGCGGTGTTAGCTATGATGAAATGAAAGCCAGTGATATGGTGGTAGTTGATCTGGATGGAAAAGTCGTAGAGGGTAATTTGCGTCCTTCATCGGATACGCCGACTCATGTTGTCCTTTATAAAGCTTTTCCCGAAATAGGAGGGGTAGTACATACTCATTCTACTTATGCTACAGCATGGGCACAGGCCGGATGTGATATTCCGAACATCGGCACTACTCATGCCGATTATTTCCATGACGCTATTCCTTGTACGGCAGATATGACTGAAGCCGAAGTTAGAGGAGCTTATGAGTTGGAAACGGGAAATGTCATAGTCAAGCGATTTGAAGGCCTGAATCCTGTCCACACACCGGGTGTATTGGTGAAGAACCATGGACCTTTCGCATGGGGAAAAGATGCTCATGATGCTGTGCATAATGCCGTTGTCATGGAGCAAGTGGCCAAGATGGCATTTATTGCTTATAGCGTGAATCCTGAATTAACCATGAATCCGTTACTCGTAGAGAAACACTTCAGTCGTAAACATGGACCGAATGCTTATTATGGACAAACTAAAAAATAATAAATAACATTCATTATTAACTATAAAAACAAGTATAAAACTATGGAACAAGCATTTTCACAGTATGAAGTATGGTTCGTCACTGGAGCTCAACTCCTTTATGGTGGTGACGCAGTAATAGCAGTTGATGCCCATAGCAACGAAATGGTAAAAGGCCTGAATGAGTCTGGAAAACTTCCCGTTAAAGTGGTATATAAAGGGACGGCTAATTCGTCGAAAGAAGTGGAAGCCGTCATGAAAGCTGCCAATAACGATGAGAAGTGTATTGGTATTATCACTTGGATGCATACTTTCTCGCCTGCTAAAATGTGGATACACGGATTGCAACAGCTTAAAAAACCGTTGCTTCATTTGCACACTCAGTACAATAAGGAAATTCCTTGGGACACGATGGACATGGATTTTATGAATCTTAACCAAAGTGCTCACGGCGATCGCGAGTTTGCTCATATTTGTACTCGTATGCGTATCCGTCGCAAAGTGGTTGTAGGTTATTGGAAGGATGAAGAAACCCAACATAAGATTGCTGTATGGATGCGTGTATGCGCTGCATGGGCCGACTCACAAGACATGCTCATTATCCGTTTTGGAGACCAAATGAACAACGTGGCCGTAACGGATGGTGATAAAGTAGAGGCTGAGGTGCGTATGGGATACCATGTGGACTATTGTCCCGTATCGGAACTGATGGAATACCACAGTCAAATTAAAGACGAAGAAGTGACCCAATTGGTGGAAACCTATCTGAATGAATATGAGCATGATCCTGAACTGGATGCCCGTGATCGTCTGACTGAAGCTTACAGTAAAGTGTGGAATGCCGCTAAAGCAGAGTTGGCTCTTCGTGCTATTTTAAAAGCCAAAGGTGCAAAAGGTTTCACAACTAACTTTGACGACTTAGGGCAAACGGACGGTAGTTTCTTCGATCAAATCCCCGGCTTGGCATCCCAGCGATTGATGGCTGAAGGCTACGGATTTGGTGCTGAAGGAGACTGGAAATCGGCCGCTCTTTATCGCATGGTCTGGGTTATGAATCAAGGACTGCCCAACGGTTGTTCCTTCCTGGAAGATTATACACTGAACTTTGATGGAGAAAAGAGTGCCATTCTGCAAGCTCATATGTTGGAAGTATGTCCGCTGATTGCAGCTCAGAAGCCTCGTTTGGAAGTACACTTCTTGGGTATTGGTATTCGTAAGAGTCAAACAGCCCGTCTGGTATTTACTTCTAAGGTTGGTGCTGGTTGTACGGCTACAGTGGTGGATTTAGGTAACCGTTTCCGTTTGATTGTAAACGATGTAGAATGTATCGAACCGAAACCTCTGCCTAAACTGCCGGTTGCATCGGCTTTATGGATTCCGCAACCCAACTTTGAGGTTGGAGCTGGTGCATGGATGCTGGCAGGCGGTACGCACCACTCTTGCTTCTCCTACGACTTGACTGCTGAGTATTGGGAAGACTATGCCGAAATAGCAGGCATCGAAATGGTGCATATCGGCAAGGATACCACCATCAGCGAGTTTAAGAAAGAACTCCGCATGAACGAGGTTTATTATATGCTGAACAAAGCTCTCTGCTAAGCATTCCCCACGGTACCGGCTCCGGACTAACGATTAGTCTACCTTAGACTAAACGTTAGTCTGGCTCTAGACTAGAAGTTAGTCCACCCTAGACTAAATGTTAGTCTGCCGGTGCCGTTATTGATTATCCATCCCTAAACAATTGCATTTTTAAAACGAAATGGTTATGAATATGAAATTGGATGCAAAGTCAACCATTGAATCTGGTAAGGCTATTCTTGGTATAGAGTTTGGTTCTACTCGGATTAAAGCGGTTTTGATCGATCAGGAAAATAATCCCATCGCGCAAGGAAGTCACAGCTGGGAAAACCAATTGGTGGACGGACTCTGGACTTATAGTGTAGAAGCGATCTGGTATGGTTTGCAAGATTGTTATGCCGATCTTCGTGCTCATGTGAAAGAACAATATGATATTGAAATAGAAACATTGGCTGCCATTGGTATTAGTGCCATGATGCATGGGTATATGGCTTTCAATAAGGAAGAAGAAATCCTTGTACCGTTCCGCACGTGGAGAAATACGAACACCGGTCAGGCTGCTGCGGAATTATCTCGTTTGTTCGTATATAATATTCCTTTGCGCTGGAGCATTTCTCATTTGTATCAGGCAATCTTGGATAATGAAGAACATGTGGGAGAGATTGATTATCTGACCACTCTGGCCGGTTTTGTTCATTGGCAAATAACGGGAGAACGAGTTTTGGGTATAGGAGATGCGTCCGGTATGCTTCCTATAGATCCTCAGACAAAGAATTATTCGTCTGAAATGGTAGCTAAGTTTGATAACTTGATTGCTCCCAAGGGATACAGTTGGAAGTTGCTGGACATTCTACCGAAAGTATTGTTAGCTGGTGAAAATGCAGGTTTCCTTACTCCGGAAGGAGCCAAAAGGTTGGATGTATCGGGACATTTGAAGGCTGGTATACCGGTTTGTCCTCCCGAAGGAGATGCAGGTACGGGAATGGTCGCTACGAATGCCGTTAAGCAACGTACAGGTAATGTCTCAGCCGGAACATCGTCATTCTCCATGATTGTATTGGAGAAAGAACTCTCCCAACCTTATGAAATGATTGATATGGTTACTACCCCCGATGGCAGTCTGGTCGCTATGGTGCATTGCAATAATTGTACATCCGATCTGAATGCGTGGGTTAATCTGTTTAAAGAATACCAAGAACTGCTGGGTATACCGGTGGATATGGATGAAATTTATGGTAAGCTCTACAACCATGCGCTTACAGGACGTCCTGACTGTGGAGGCCTTATCTCCTATAATTATATTTCGGGCGAGCCTGTGACAGGTCTTGCAGAGGGTAGACCTATGTTTGTTCGTTCGGCTAACGATAAGTTTAATCTTGCCAACTTCATGCGTGCTCATTTATATGCTTCTGTTGGTGTACTCAAGATAGGCAATGATATTCTGTTCAATGAAGAAAAAATTAGGGTAGATCGTATTACTGGACACGGAGGCTTATTCCGTACGAAAGGAGTAGGGCAGAAGATTCTTGCAGCGGCTATCAACTCTCCTATCTCGGTGATGGAAACAGCCGGTGAAGGTGGGCCGTGGGGTATGGCTCTATTGGGCTCTTTCTTGGTGAACAACGAACAGAAATTATCTCTTGCAGACTTCTTGGATAAACAGGTGTTTGCCGGGAATACGGGCGTTGAGATTACACCTACAGCCGAAGATGTTGCAGGCTTTAACGCTTATATCGAAAATTACAAAGTCTGTCTGCCCATTGAAGAAGCAGCGGTTAAATATAAAAAATGAATCAGGAATCTTTTAAAAGTAACTCCTTATGAGTAAAAGACTTATCATCGGCGGTCTTATGCTGACCGCCAGCCTCAGCCTCTTCGCTCAAAAGAGCGCAACCGTTACCCTGCACGCTGATCAAGGAAAACAGATTATCCCAAAGGAAATTTATGGTCAGTTTGCTGAGCACTTAGGTACTTGTATTTATGGTGGACTTTGGGTGGGTGAAGACTCAGACATACCTAATATTAAAGGTTATCGTACGGATGTATTCAATGCCTTGAAGGAATTGCAGGTTCCCGTTCTCCGATGGCCGGGCGGATGTTTTGCCGATGAATATCATTGGATGGATGGTATCGGTCCCAAAGAAAAACGCCCCAAAATGGTTAATAACAATTGGGGAGGTACTATTGAAGACAACAGCTTCGGTACGCACGAGTTCCTCAATCTTTGTGAAATGTTGGGCTGCGAACCTTATATCAGTGGTAATGTAGGTAGCGGAACCGTAGAGGAATTGGCCAAGTGGGTGGAATACATGACTTCGGAAGGTGATTCACCGATGGCACGTCTGCGTCGGCAAAACGGACGTGACAAAGCTTGGAAAGTGAAATATCTGGGTGTAGGTAATGAAAGTTGGGGATGTGGAGGAAGTATGAGGCCTGAATACTATGCCGACCTTTACAGACGTTATGCTACATATTGCCGCAACTATGACGGTAATCAGCTTTTCAAGATAGCCAGTGGAGCCAGTGACTATGACTATAACTGGACACGTGTGCTGATGAATCAAGTAGGCGGAAGAATGAATGGCCTTTCTCTTCACTATTATACGGTAGCCGGATGGAGCGGAAGCAAAGGTTCGGCCACTCAGTTCAGCGACGAAGACTATTACTGGACATTAGGGAAGTGTCGGGAAATAGAAGATGTGTTGAAACGACATATCGCCATCATGGATGGATACGACCCGCAAAAGAATGTGGCTCTTATGCTGGATGAATGGGGAACTTGGTGGGATGAAGAACCCGGTACTATCAGGGGGCACCTTTATCAGCAGAATACCTTGCGCGATGCATTTGTGGCGTCGTTGTCACTGGATATTTTCCATAAATATACCGAACGCCTGAAGATGGCCAACATCGCCCAGGTGGTCAATGTGCTTCAGTCTATGATTCTGACCAAGGATGATAAGATGGTGTTGACGCCGACGTACTATGTCTTCAAAATGTACAAGGTGCATCAAGATGCTACTTTCCTGCCGTTGGACTTGAATTGCGAAGTGATGGATGTGCGCGACAATCGTCGTCTGCCGATGGTCAGTGCTACGGCTTCGAAAGATAAAGACGGAAAGATACATATCTCCTTGTCCAATGTAGATTTGAAGAATGAACAGGAAATCACAATCAATCTGTCGGGTGTTGATGCACAGAAAGCAGTCGGTGAGATATTGACAGCTAAAAATATCACTGACTACAACTCGTTCGAACAGCCGGAGGTAGTGAAGCCGGTAGCCTTCAAGGATGCTAAAATCAGCAAAGGTGTATTGAAAATCAAACTTCCGGCTAAGTCTATCGTGACGCTGGAATTGCAATAAGTGAAGTAAAAGACAGAAATCTATCTAAAAACAAAAAAGATATGAACGACAAAAAACTGATGAACCGGGCAGCCGACAATATCCGTATATTGGCTGCGTCAATGGTAGAGAAAGCTAACTCCGGACATCCGGGCGGTGCCATGGGTGGAGCCGATTTCGTGAATGTGCTCTATTCAGAGTTTTTAGTTTATGACCCTGAAAACCCTGCTTGGGAAGGACGGGACCGCTTCTTCCTCGATCCGGGTCACATGTCGCCGATGCTCTATTCGCAATTGGCATTGGCCGGCAAGTTCACCTTGGATGAATTGAAAGAATTCCGCCAGTGGGGAAGCCCTACGCCGGGACATCCCGAACGCGACTTGACACGCGGCATTGAGAATACATCCGGCCCCTTGGGACAGGGACACACCTATGCCGTCGGTGCTGCCATTGCGGCCAAGTTCTTGAAGGCTCGCTTCGGTGAAGTGATGAATCAGGCTATCTATGCTTACATCTCCGACGGAGGTATACAGGAAGAAATATCGCAAGGAGCCGGACGTATTGCCGGTACGCTGGGACTGGATAACCTCATCATGTTCTATGACTCTAACGACATCCAGCTTTCTACGGAGACCAAGGTGGTGACTACCGAAGACACGGCCAAGAAATACGAAGCATGGGGATGGAAAGTGATTAAGATTGACGGCAATGATCCGGATGCCATCCGTCAGGCACTGAATGAGGCTAAGGCTGAGAACGAACGTCCCACGCTCATCATCGGACATACCATCATGGGAAAAGGCGCCCGCAAGGCTGACAATAGCAGCTACGAATCCAATTGCGCCACGCACGGTGCCCCGCTGGGTGGAGATGCCTACATCAACACCATCAAGAACCTGGGAGGAGACCCGGAGAATCCTTTCCAAATCTTCCCGGAAGTACAAGAACTGTATGCCCGGCGGGCTGCCGAATTGAAGAACATCGTGGCCGAACGCTATGCGGCCAAGGCTCAGTGGGCTGCCGCTCATCCGGAACTGGCCGCCAAGATGGAACGCTTCTTCTCCGGCAAGGCTCCCGAGGTCAACTGGGCTGCTATCGAACAGAAAGCCGGTTCGGCCACCCGTGCCGCTTCGGCTACGGTGCTCGGCGCCTTGGCTACACAGGTGGACAACATGATTGTGGCATCGGCCGACTTGTCCAACTCCGACAAGACTGACGGTTTCCTGAAGAAGACGCACGCCTTCCAGAAGGGGGACTTCAGCGGCGCTTTCTTCCAAGCCGGCGTGGCCGAACTGACCATGGCATGCTGCTGCATCGGTATGGCCCTGCACGGAGGAGTCATCCCCGCTTGCGGCACCTTCTTCGTCTTCTCCGACTATATGAAACCGGCCGTACGTATGGCCGCCCTGATGGAAGTGCCCGTGAAGTTCATCTGGACACACGACGCTTTCCGCGTGGGCGAAGACGGACCGACGCACGAACCTGTAGAGCAGGAAGCACAAATCCGTCTGATGGAAAAACTTAAAAACCACAAGGGCGAAAACTCCATGCTGGTGCTCCGTCCTGCCGATTGCGAAGAAACAACCGTGGCCTGGAAGCTGGCTATGGAGAACGTCAAGACGCCTACCGCACTGATATTCTCGCGCCAAAACATCGCCAACTTGCCCGCCGGAAACGACTATGCCCTCACCGCTAAGGGAGCCTACATCGTGGCCGGGTCGGACGAGAACCCCGATGTGGTGCTGGTAGCGTCCGGTTCCGAAGTATCCACCCTCGTGGCCGGTGCCGAACTGTTGCGTAAGGACGGTGTGAAAGTACGCATCGTTTCCGCCCCCTCCGAAGGCCTCTTCCGCAATCAGCCGGCCGACTATCAGGAAGCCGTCATACCCGCCGGTGTCAAGAAATTCGGCCTCACCGCCGGACTTCCCGTCACCCTCGAAGGGCTGGTAGGCACGCAAAGCAAGATATGGGGCATGCCCTCGTTCGGCTTCTCGGCTCCCTACAAGGTGCTCGACGAGAAACTGGGCTTCACGGCCGAGAACGTATACCAACAAGTGAAAGCGATTCTGTAACCCCCTAATCCCGCTACATCATGAAGACCATAGGTATATGCTCCGACCACGCAGGCTACGCCCTGAAGCAATACGTGAAGCAATGGCTCGAAGCCAAAGGATGGGACTACAAGGACTTCGGCACCTACTCGCCCGAGAGTGTGGACTATCCCGACTTCGCCCATCCGCTGGCCCTTGCCGTAGAAGCCGGCGAATGCCATCCCGGCATCGCCATCTGCGGCAGCGGAAACGGCATCGCCATGACCCTGAACAAGCACCAAGGTATCCGGGCGGCGCTCTGCTGGAAGGCCGACATCGCCGAACTGGCGCGTCAGCACAACGACGCCAACGTCCTGGTCATGCCCGGTCGCTTCGTCACCAACACCGAGGCCGATGCCATCCTGACCAAGTTCTTCTCCACCCCCTTCGAAGGCGGACGCCACCAGCGCAGGGTCGAGAAAATCCCCGTCAGGGAATAAGGGCGAGCCGAAAGGTTTAGTCTTAAATCGGCGCGGACGGCGCGGATTCCAAGCATCAACCGATGCACGAATCCGCCTCGTCCGCGCCTTTTTTGCGTCCGGAGGTACCCCTCCGTCCGCCCTACAGGAACCTTCCCCGCACCTTGTCGGGCACGAGGTAGGGACTCGTGGCTGACAAGCCTCGGCTTTGTCTTTACGAAAAAGCCTTTTTCGCACGACTAATAAGCCTTTTTCATTCTACTAAAAAGGCTTATTTTTTTTACTAAAAAGGCTTTTTAGTTTCACAAAAAAGTCGTATATTTGGCGCAGAAAAGGCGTTTCCATAATCACAACCCCCAGGCTTGTCGCCTACAAGTCCCTATGTTGTGGGTGACGAGGTAGGGGGACGATGCATGCGGGACGCTCAGTTAATCACCCGTAATCAAGGAGGAATGTCTATGTTTTTTAAGAAAAGTTGCCTGAAAGTAGGCGGAAAGTTAAAGTGGTTTCCCCGTGCCATCACCCTCACGCGAAACCCTGTGAATACGCAAGAATTGGCCAAGGAGATAGCTCTCATGAGCACCGCCTCGCCGGGCGACGTACACTTGGTGTTGCGTTGCCTGCCCACGGTTATGTCACGATTTATGAACGATGGCCGACCCGTCCACATCGAGGGACTTGGTTCCTTCTTCTTCAAGCTGTCGTGTGCCGGACGCGGGGTCGACACACCCGAGGAGGTGAGCCGCGAGCAGATAAAGGCCATCCGCGTCCAATTCCTGCCCGAACGTCAGGGCACCTACGGCCGGAAGGTCATCCGCCCCATGGTGCAGGACGTCAGGCTCATCTCTTGGGAGGGCGAGGTGGACGATGGGAAAGCTACAGAAACCACTTCCTTAGACGAATAGTGCTATGGTAAGTAGTGATGTTAAAAGCAGTGAGGTGAATAAAGGATTTCTTGCTTTCCTGCTTCACCCCCGTGAGGACATGCCGATTGATAATCGTCCGTTATCATTGTTTTGCACTTGTTGTTGGTATTTCGGGCTAACTATTCTTATGGTTGTCGGAATGGTCATTTTAGTGACATTAGATCTTTCGCCCGATACAGGGTCGGACAGTACTAAAGATGTTCCCCTTTGGAAAGTAATGCTTATCCTGCCCTTAGTGGAGGAAATCGTATTCCGTCTTCCTCTGCGGCGCAAGCGGTGGATATGGACGGTTTGGGCAGGAACCACGGCCTTCATGATTACAACTTTAGCATCCGGTTTGAAGATTTATGATATGGAGAGCTTGGTATGGAGATTACCCGTAGCTATGGTGGTTGCAGGATGGATGGGGTGGCCTGGCTGGAAATGGATGAAAAAGATTCCATTCGGGTGGTTATTCTATGGATTTGCTTTGATGTTCGGCCTTCTTCATTTGAGTAACTTTGTATGGGGCGATGCTATCACAACGGGTACCTTTGCTTTTCTCCTACTTTATTCAGTAGACAAGATAACATCGGGATTGGTGCTGGGCTATGCCCGTATCAGGCATGGTTTCTGGATGTGCGTATTGTTGCATGTATTGAATAACTTGCCGTTTGTGGTATAAATACGTAGACAGAGCGGGGTGCTCCCAAAATAAATTCTTATCTTTGCACAAGTAAATATTCATAAGCCATGATTAGTAACGAAGTACGCCTTCTTATCCCGAA